>CAJXIT010000017.1 GCA_913054055.1 uncultured Thalassolituus sp. | reverse complement strand
ATTTAGCGTGAAAAGAAAGTTAAAGCGATAAAATAAGTTTGATGGTTTGTTAGTATTATAAAAGGGTGGCTGAGGCTGCCTTTTTTTGCGTCTGCTGAAAAATAGTTGTACGAGAGAGGTGTGTCTTTACAGGACAGGTCCCTACTTAATGAAAGGTCTTTATTTTTATCGCCTCTGTACAACTTCAAACAGAAATCACTAGCTTTATTATTTAGTAAGAGGAGTACTAGACAAGAGTCATGTTTCTAGATGGGCTGACGATGTTTATCCGAATCGCACTATGTGACTTAGATTTTTTAAATTATTAGTTATTTTAAGGCACAAAAAAAGGCCACCCTCATTAAAAGGTGACCTTTTGTATCAGCAAGTTAAAAACTTATTTGTTTTTAGCTGCTTGACGCTCTTTCTCTTCTTCAATTACTTTTTCAGCAACTGAGTTAGGGCAAGGTGCGTAGTGTGCGAATTCCATTGAGAACTGACCACGACCAGAAGTCATAGTACGTAGGTGTCCAATGTAACCGAACATTTCAGATAGAGGCACGTCAGCCTTGATGCGAACACCAGTACCTGCTGCTTCTTGGCCTGCGATCATGCCGCGACGACGGTTAAGGTCACCGATTACATCACCAACGTGGTCATCTGGAGTGAATACGTCAACTTTCATGATTGGCTCAAGAAGTTGTGCACCCGCTTTAGGGATAGACTGACGGAACGCGCCGCGTGCCGCTAGTTCAAACGCTACTGCAGAGGAGTCAACCGCGTGGAAGCCACCATCGTAAAGCTCGATTTCTACGTCTAGTACTGGGAAACCAGCTAGAACACCGTTGTTCATCATGCCTGCAAAACCCTTCTCAATCGCTGGGAAGAATTCTTTAGGAACGTTACCACCAACAACTGTTGATGAGAAAGTGAAACCAGAACCTTGTTCGCCAGGCTTGATACGGTAATCAATTTTACCGAACTGACCTGAACCACCAGACTGCTTCTTATGCGTGTAAGAATCTTCAACCGGCTTAGTGATGGTTTCACGGTAAGATACTTGTGGCTCACCTACTTCTAGGTCAACGTTGTAAGTACGCTTAAGGATATCTACTTTGATATCTAAGTGAAGTTCACCCATACCCTTAAGGATGGTTTGACCAGTTTCTTCGTCAGTTTGAACAACGAATGTTGGATCTTCTGCAACCATTTTACCGATGGCGATGCCCATTTTCTCAGCGCCACCTTTATCAGTAGGCGTAACAGCAATCGAGATTACTGGCTCTGGGAATACCATGGCTTCAAGTGTACATTCGTTTTTAGGATCACATAGAGTATGACCAGTTTGAACGTTCTTCATACCCACGATGGCGATAATGTCACCAGCTTGCGCTGAATCCAGTTCTTTACGCTCATCCGCTTCCATTTCACACATACGGCCAACACGTTCTGTTTTGCCAGTGAAAGAGTTAAGAATGGTATCGCCTTTCTTAAGCACACCAGAGTAAATACGTACGAAAGTCAGGGCACCAAAACGGTCATCCATGATTTTGAACGCAAGCGCACGGAAAGGCTCTTCAGTAGATACGATGGCTTTTTGGCCAGTAGGCTCGCCAACTTCATCTGTTAGATCTTGTGGGATAACGTCTGTTGGAGATGGTAGGTAATCCACAACCGCATCAAGAATTAACTGGATGCCTTTGTTTTTGAACGCTGAACCACAGTATGTTGGGAAGAACGTTAGCTCGTTGGTACCTTTACGGATACAGGCTTTGATTTGATCCATAGTTGGCATTTCGCCTTCCATGTAAGCCATCATTAGGTCGTCGTCTACTTCAACAGCGGTTTCGATTAGCTGTTCACGGTACATGGCGCAATCTTCAACCATGTCAGCAGGGATGTCTTCAACAACGTAGTTTTCAGGAAGACCAGTGTCATCCCAGATGTAAGCTTTTTCAGTTAGTAGATCAACCACACCAACGAAGTCATCTTCTGTACCGATAGGTAGGGTCATAACAAGTGGCTTAGCACCTAGTACGTTTTCTACTTGGTCAACAACTTTAAGGAAATCAGCACCTAAACGGTCTAATTTGTTTACGAAGATGATACGAGAAACGCCCGACTCATCCGCATAACGCCAGTTTGTTTCTGATTGAGGCTCAACACCACCAGAACCACAGAATACGCCGATGCCGCCATCTAGTACTTTAAGAGAACGATATACTTCAACAGTGAAGTCAACGTGCCCAGGAGTATCGATGATGTTCATGCGGTGATCATCCCAGAAGGTAGTGATCGCAGCTGACTGAATGGTAATACCGCGCTCAGCTTCTTGTTCCATGAAGTCAGTTGTCGATTCACCATCGTGAACCTCACCTGTTTTATGGATTTTACCAGTTAGCTTAAGAATACGCTCAGTGGTAGTAGTTTTACCGGCATCAACGTGGGCGAAGATACCTATATTTCTATATTTTGATAGATCAGTCATAAGTTGCTCAAAACTAGCAGGGAAAATTTCGTGCGAGATTTTAAAGGC
Organism: uncultured Thalassolituus sp.; assembly: GCA_913054055.1. GTDB lineage: Bacteria > Pseudomonadota > Gammaproteobacteria > Pseudomonadales > Oceanobacteraceae > Bermanella. The sequence goes on along the minus strand of CAJXIT010000017.1, from coordinate 18,479 downwards.
TTTAGCTTCATTAATGAACAAAAAAATCACTTAATCAGAGAATAAACCCATAAAAAGTGATTTTAATAACTGTTTTAAGGTATTTGAGCGCATAAAAGACATAATTCGCCATTAAAAAAGCAGGTCCTAGTGTTCAATTGGTATTCCTAGTGCCTACAGAAACATTCCGTTTATGCAGTTCAATCAAGCTATCCTCAAAAAAAATACAAGAATAAATAGAAAAAGTGACTATTTGGGGGGTTTGTCACAGTCATTCACTAAGGTTTCTATCAGAATGGCTATAATATTTTGTTTGCAAATTGATCTATTTAGGCAGTTGAGGTGATCACATGGTGATAGCTAGGTATTTAACATTAGTGGTAGCGACTATCTTGCTTGCGGGCTGCAAGCCCAGTTCTCCGCAAAAGGCAGCTGGTGCAGAAGAGGGGGTGTTACAGCATAGCTTTACTCTGTCACAAGGGGAGTTTAATGCCTTATCTCCAGAAGATCAGTACATGGTGGCTAACAAAGCCCTATCCACTATGTACCGTGGCCTACCAATGGATGAATTTTTTGATTTGACCCAGGGGTTGGATGATCCGGTCATTCAGCAATCCAGCTTCATAAATACTTTGCAAGTACAAATGAAAAAGCCACTAAGTCAGGCTGAACTGAAAAACGCTTACGATGAGGTGTTTGGTTTAGCAGATGACCCTGAAACAGTGGAAGATGATTCAATTCCTGCCCGCTTTACCAGTTTTGATGGCGATCACCCTCACCAAAGGTTTATGGCTAGGGTGCAAGGCTATCCAGTTAGCAAAGATATGATGAGCTATTGGATGAGTTACTTTTTGGCCAATACAATAATGTTTAGTCCTGCGCGCGAAATGGACAGTACAAACTCTCAGGATATTTCTCGAGTTTTAGGTTATTTGCAAGAGACAATTGAAAAGGATACTCCTATACGGGACACCGTTCGGGCTTGGCTGCATAACCTAAGTCGTTGGCGTGTTTCACGCTCTGCAGAGAACCATGCTTTAGAGATGTTTGAGCTGTACTTAGGTTTATTTAATGACACTGAAGAAGAGCAGAGAAATACCATAAATGGCGGTATCGCTTGTTCGGAATGGTATCTCACTGATAACGGTGCAGATTATCAGCTCATGAAGAGCTTTGATGTGCCTGATGGGTCTGGGACTGTAAAGGTGTTTGATAATTACATCAGTGATTGCGATGGACTGTATGACTTAGTTGCAGGGCATCCATTATTAATTCCGCGTGTCACAGAAGTGATAGTAAATTACTTTTTAGATGGTTCAACAACCGCTGCGAAACAAGGTTTGATTCAGAATATTGTTAATACAGGGCCCGTAACTTTTGAAGATGTATTTATGGGTATTATATTTTCAAAAGAGTTTTTACTTAACTCACAGCGCCCAAAAACCTTTGAAGAAAATGCGTTTGGCTTTCTGGGGGCGATGCATTGGTCGCCTAGAGCAGATGCTTTTCCTATGAGAAGGGATGTTTTTCGGTGGGTGTTAGATTCTACGAACAATGGCGGCTCTTATGCTGTACATAATATGGGTTGGGCTGCCATGGATGCCAAGATTGGACGAACCCCGTTTTTACCTATGGATGTATTGAGTTTTGCAACTTATCACAAAGGTATTCGTGAGTCTGTCTTGATGAATAACAGGGCTTTTGATGGAAGAAACTTTCCGGAAGCAGTTGATTATACTGAGGCAGCAGAGCCAAGAGAGCCTCCTTTTGATATTACAGACGGATCATTTTATGAGGCAGGAACTGAAAACTTAAAACCTGAGCTTGATGGAATTGGAGTTAACCAGTTTATCGATTTTGTATTTTTAACGGCGCTAGGTAGAAGAGCGTCTGATGAAGAGGTTGAGGCTTTCAGGGTTGAGGGTGAGCGTCGTGATCACCTCAGGTATTACGATGAAGTGTTAGAATTACGACGAAGTGATAACGGTAATGGTGAGTTGTACGAATACTGGGCAGATGACTTTGCCGAAATCATGCTGGACTATATTTCTCGTTTACCAGAATTTTATTACTTCAAAGCCGTTGGTCAATAGGAGGGCAGGAATATGTTAAGAAGACACTTTTTAAAATTAAGCTCGGCCCTAGCTGCATCTCCAGTTATACCTGTTGGTCTGGGTGTATCAGCTATGGCTCAAAAAGCGCATGCGGCAAGTCCAGATTATAGTGCCGTGAATGTCACTGCCCCGGCTGTAATGCCTCAAGTGATTAATATTTTTATGTATGGTGGAGCCTCTGAACTAGCAGGGAATTTAACCAATATTACGGACATTGAACTGCATTCTGTGAACAGTTATGCAGGTGAGTTTGGAACGGAAATTTTGCGTACAGAAGCAGAGGCGCTAGCGGATGCTGGTGTAGATGATGATGACTGGCAAATAACAGCAAATGGATTTTGGCGCAATGCAGGTGGGGCGCATATGGAAGATATGATTGCTGCAGGTGATATGTCCGTTTATCGCACCATCTATAAGCAAAAAAGCCCAACACGGTCTCACCGAGAAAGTATTTTCATGTCCCATAAGGGTACGTTGGATATAGAAAATTCTCCGGGTATTGGATCGCGCTTGGCGCTAATGATGATGCAAAATTCAGATACGTATGCTGGTGCAAATTTAGCTGATGGGACGACAATGGGAAGCTTGGAAGAGCTGACTTTGCCGTTTGTTTCGTTTGAAGGTGATACGCAAACCTATGCGGTAGATCCTAATAATCCATTGCCTTTGTACCTGCGTGGATTGACCATGGATAATCAGTTTAATAACCCTTATACACGAGGCAGCATCGGTAGCTCTGAAGATGCGATTACAAGTTTATTGCAGCAGCGTTTAAGTTTGGTTGAACCCAGTAAGGCGACCTATCAAAAAGCTTGGGATGGGTTTGACAAGCGAACTGAGCTTGAAGAAAAGATGACAGATCTGTCTGATTTGTTAGAGGGAACGGATGGCAATGGTAATTTGTCCAGTGCTGAAGCTTTGGGCGTGACTTATCCCGGTGGTAGTTTTTCGAATCAAATAGAAGCTGCTGTTACCTTGGCTTTGCATAACCCACAAACTTTATATATGGCGGTAGGTACACCGGGCTTGGGTGGTTGGGATGATCACAATAACGGTGTGGATCGTTATCCTGGGCGTATGGATGACTTGATGGAGGCTATTAAGGCGGGTGTGGCTCATATTAAAGCTGCGGAAGCTGGTGTGACAACTATTTCAGGTGCCAACCGCACCGTGACGAATAACATTGTGATTAATGTCTTTGGTGATTTTGGTCGTCTTGTTAATCTCAATAACTCTAATGGTTGGGATCACGCAAATAACCAAAACCTGTATACATTTGGTGGGGCAGGTGTTCGACCGACTAAAGAAGCGGCTGCTTTGGGCAGTGTTGTTGGGGCCACTGTGAGAGCGGGAACTAGTAAAACGAATAATCAGTATACAGTGCCTGCAGAAGGCTCGCCCACCTGGGAGCCAATGAGTATTGCTTCATCAATTTATGGCTATTTTGGGGCTACAAACCCCCAGGTTATGACGGCCAGTGAGGGAGATGAGGAAGGAGATGTACGTTTGGAGGATAAGCTCTAAGCCGACTTATCGATACTTAGAAAACAAAAAAGCCGCTCAACAATCAATGTTGAGCGGCTTTTTTAATGGACGTTTCAATATGGGGTTATCAATTAAACGCCTTACTAAAGTCCAATTGAACGAAATAAGCGCCATCATCATTAATGTTAGCGTTAGTATAGTTGCGATGATAATAGCCAATTCGAGTATCGATGGACCCTTTTGCACTGGTTTTATAAATGTACTTTGCTCCAAGCGTCGTGCTTTGCATTTCACTTAAGCGAACATCGGCAGAAGCGTGTTCAGGTAGTGTGACATCTGAAAATACCACGCCAGGGTCGATCAAGATGGTGCGCGTATAAAAGTCAGCGGCTTGCTGGTGATATAGGCGCAAAAATGGCTCGATGGAATTATTACTCTCTAGTTTTAAATTATATGTGGTTTCGATTGTATGGGAGTTAAGTTGCCAGCTATCCATATGATAGCGATAGCTTAAGCCTAGGTGGTGACCGCTCGAAGGAAGCTCGTGCATGATCTTGCTGTAAACAATAAAGCGCTCTCGTGTATCGGGCCTGTGCTCGGTTACCTGCGTAAGTTCGGAATCTGTATTGTCGGCCACACTGATGATTTTATAAGGGTCGGTGTGATATCCCAGGGATAAGCTGTAGCTTAGGTTGAGCATGGCTTGGGTGCGGCGGTTAATAACACGGGTAGCGCCAAACATGACATCTGCTGTATTTTTATGGCCTGCGCCATACGTGTCTTCATTGCCTAGCTCGGCTAACGGTTCCGGTGTGCTTTCATCGCTTTTACTGACTTTATCGGTGGCAAGGCCAATGGCGGCAGAAAGCGTATAAGCTTTGTCTTTCGAGTCCTGCTCAATGCCAAGGCTGCCACCTACTGCTGTATAGTCGCCTTCTACAGACATATATGCACTGACTTTGGTGCGCAATAAGCGTTTGAGTTCGCGGCCCCATTGAACATCTACGGCTAGGCGAGTGTCATCAAACGCTACTTTACCGCCAGAGCCTCCTCCACCGGATACGCCGCCACCTGAAACCCCTGAAACTGAAACAAACTCAGAATCCGGAAGGGCGCCGGAAGGGGTTGCGCCGCTCAATGTATCGAATACGACACCTAGTTTAATTGTGTCTTTGTCACTAAGATTGCCTTTAATCATCGCCATGTATGTATCGACAGCGATGTACTCAGGTTCTTCGTAATATAAGTAGCCTACATCGATGTCCCAGTTGTTATATAGGTTGTCAGGCTCGGCTGCTTGGGTAGCGCAAGTACCTAACAAAGAGCTGGCGGCCACACCTAATTGTTTGCTGATGTTCGAGTGGGTCTTGCTTTTATTGTTAGTTACAGCCACAACCGCCTCCTCCTACGCTGGTGCCACCCGTTGAGCCTTCTTTACTAAAATAGATATGGTCATTGACATAAGCATCGATTGGGTCGCCTTCTAGCGCCATTTCTTCTTTCGCCAAAATGCCTTTTTGCCAAGGTTTAACGGTTTCAAAGTTGGTCATGGGTTCTATGATTGAGCAGGCGGATAGGCCTAATAACCATACTAATAGAAAGGTTCTAACCAGTAGGTAGTGCATAAAACAAACAATCTCTTTTTAGGAAGGGCTGAAATTATTGGAGCGAGTGCTTACTTTATACCCTGTTTGATTCGAAGTCAGTGACATATCTCTCAAAAGTTTTAGTGTAAAAAGAGCTGTTTATATAGTGTTCAATGCCCTATTGACTTTCATGAAAAATCTCTCTGTTTAATAATTCAACAAGCGTCTTTCTAGGCCGCATCGTTGCTAGGTTTTGAGGTTGAGTAAAGGCTTGACAGCTTGACGGATGGCGCATATAATTCGCGTCCCTTTAAAAAGGGGTAAGCGGATTTATGTTTCATTATCGGAGTTCTTGGTTATGCAAAACCAGAAAATTCGTATCCGGCTGAAGGCCTTTGACCATCGCCTGATCGACCAGTCTACGCAAGAAATCGTGGAAACGGCTAAGCGTACTGGTGCACAGGTTCGTGGTCCTATACCGCTGCCCACACGTAAAGAGCGTTTAACTATATTGGTTTCACCGCACGTCAACAAAGACGCGCGCGATCAATATGAGATTCGTACACACAAGCGCATGCTCGACATTGTTGAGCCTACGGAAAAAACTGTAGACGCGCTTATGAAGTTGGATCTAGCTGCGGGTGTTGAAGTTCAGATTAGCCTAGGTTAATTCGAAATAAACTTTAATAAACGAGCTAGAACTAGTTTCTAGTGTAACGCTTTTTGGGCGGCCATAGTGGGTATTCAGCCCCGTACACAAGAGGTATTAACATGGCACTTGGATTAGTAGGTAAAAAAGCGGGTATGACCCGTATATTTACTGAAGACGGCGCTTCTGTTCCAGTAACAGTTATTGAGGTGACACCTAACCGTGTTTCTCAAGTTAAAACGACTGATACTGACGGATATAATGCTGTTCAAGTTACAGCAGGCGAGAAGAAAGCTTCACGCGTTTCTAAAGCTGCGGCAGGTCACTTTGCGAAAGCAAATGTAGCTGCGGGCGATAGTCTGTTGGAATTCCGTACTGAAGAAGTAGCGGAATTAAATGTTGGTGATGAATTAACAGTTACTCGTTTCGAAGCGGGTCAAATTGTTGATGTTACCGGCACATCTAAAGGTAAAGGTTTCCAAGGTGGTATCAAGCGCTGGAATTTCTCCATGCAAGATGCGACTCACGGTAACTCCTTGTCTCACCGTTCAAACGGTTCTATTGGTCAATGTCAAACACCAGGTCGTGTTTGGAAAGGCAAAAAAATGTCTGGCCACATGGGCGCTGAACGCGTAACAACTCAGAATCTTGAAGTTGTTCGTGTTGATGCGGAAAGCAACTTAATCCTGGTTAAGGGCGCACTTCCTGGTGCTACCGGTGGTCAATTGATCATTAAGCCAGCGATTAAAGCTCGCGGATAAGGGGTAATCAATGGATATTAATATTCAAGGTGGCTCCACAGTTACTCTTTCTGATGCAGCTTTTGCTCGTGATTACAACGAAGCATTGGTACACCAGTTAGTAACAGCCTACCAAGCTGGAGCGCGTCAAGGTTCTAAAGCACAGAAAAACCGCGCAGATGTAAGCGGCGGTGGTGCTAAACCATGGCGTCAAAAAGGTACTGGCCGAGCGCGTGCTGGTACTTCTCGTGGTCCGATCTGGCGTTCAGGTGGCGTAACGTTCGCTGCACGTCCTCGTGACTACGATCAGAAGTTAAACAAAAAGATGTATCGCGCAGCGATGCAAGCTATTTGGTCTGAACTTGTTCGTCAGGATCGTTTAGTTGTTGTAGATAGCTTTGAAGTGGCTGACCACAAAACCAAAGCATTTGCGGCGAAATTAGACGGTATGGATTTATCAAACGTTCTTATTGTTGACGCTGAAGTTAACAAAAACGTTTACCTTGCATCTCGCAACCTACCAAACGTAGCCGTTGCTGAAGCGGGTGGTGTGGATCCTGTTAGCCTGATTTCTTTCGAAAAAGTATTGGTAACTGTACCGGCACTTAAGAAAGTTGAGGAGATGTTAGGATGAACCAAGAGCGTATCTATAAAGTTCTACTTGGACCTCACATTTCTGAGAAAGCAACAGTTGTAGCGGATAAAGACGGCCAGTTCGTTTTCCGTGTAGCACCTGATGCAACCAAGCCAGAAATCAAAGCAGCCGTTGAGCAATTGTTCGAAGTTAAAGTTCGAAATGTACAAGTGCTTAACATTAAAGGTAAAACCAAGCGTACAGCACGTGGCATGGGTAAACGTAACGATCTGCGTAAAGCATACGTTCGTTTAGCTGATGGTCACGATATTGACTTCGCTGACGTCGAGTAATAGGAGTAGTTAAGATGGCATTAGTAAAAACCAAGCCAACTTCTGCTGGACGCCGTCACGTTGTTAAGGTCGTGAACCAAGATCTTCACAAAGGTCGTCCACACTCTGCATTAGTAGAGAAGCAAAGTAAGTCTGGTGGTCGTAACAACAACGGTCGTATTACCAGTCGTCATAAAGGCGGCGGTCATAAGCAGTTGTACCGTGTTATTGACTTCAAACGTAATAAAGATGGCATTCCAGCCAACGTTGAGCGTTTAGAATACGATCCAAACCGTTCTGCAAACATTGCATTAGTTTGCTATGCAGATGGTGAGCGTCGCTACATTTTGGCCCCTAAAGGTCTAAATGCTGGTGATCAGATCATTTCTGGCGAAACTGCACCTATTAAAGTAGGTAGCACGATGAGTGTTCGTAACATGCCTTTAGGTTCTGTTATTCACAACATCGAACTGAAACCAGGTAAAGGCGGCCAGATGGCTCGTTCTGCTGGTACTTCAGCGCAGTTGATCGCAAAAGAAGGCCCATACGTAACATTGCGTCTACGTTCTGGCGAAATGCGTAAGATTCTTGCTGACTGTCGCGCTACTTTAGGCGAAGTAAGCAACTCAGAACACAGCCTACGTCAACTAGGTAAAGCTGGTGCGACGCGCTGGCGTGGTGTTCGTCCTACTGTTCGTGGTGTAGCAATGAACCCGGTAGATCACCCACATGGTGGTGGTGAAGGTCGTACTTCAGGTGGTCGTCACCCAGTATCTCCTTGGGGTGTACCGACTAAGGGCTACAAAACTCGTAAGAATAAGCGTACTGACAAGCTAATTGTCCGTCGCCGTTCTAAATAACGGATAGGGTGAATTAAATGCCACGTTCATTAAAGAAAGGTCCATTTGTTGACCATCACCTTATGGCTAAGGTTGAAACAGCTCTGGAAAAGGGTGATCGCAAACCAATTAAGACTTGGTCTCGTCGTTCTACTATTTTCCCTGAGTTTGTTGGTTTGACCATTGCAGTCCATAACGGTCGTCAACATGTACCAGTACTTGTAAGCGAAGAAATGGTTGGGCACAAGTTAGGCGAATTCGCCGGAACTCGTACCTATAAAGGTCACGTTGCTGATAAAAAGGCCAAGAGGTAATTTGAGATGGAAACAGTTGCAAAGCTAAAAAGCGCGCATATTTCTGCTCAGAAAGCTCGCTTGGTTGCGGATCAAATTCGCGGTAAGTCAGTAGCAGACGCTTTAAACATTTTGTCTTTCAGCCCTAAAAAGGGTGCAGAGTTAATCAAGAAAGTTCTTGAGTCTGCAATTGCTAACGCTGAGCACAACGATGGTGCTGACGTTGACGAGCTGGAAGTTTCAACAATCTTTGTTGACGAAGCTATGACAATGAAGCGTATTCGCCCTCGTGCGAAAGGTCGTGCGGATCGCATACTTAAGCGTTCTTGTCATATCACCGTTAAGGTAACAGAGGTCTAAGGTTATGGGTCAGAAAGTACATCCTACGGGCATACGCCTGGGCATTACCAAAGATCACAACTCTGTTTGGTATGCTGGAAAAGACAAATATGCAGATCAACTGCTAACTGATATTGAAGTACGTGCTCTTATTGAGAAGCGTCTTGAAAAAGCATCAGTAAGTAAAGTTGTAATTGAGCGTCCAGCTCAGACTGCAAAAATCACCATTCACACAGCCCGTCCAGGCATCGTGATTGGTAAAAAAGGTGAAGATGTTGATAAGTTGCGTAAAGACGTAGCCGACATGATGGGTATCCCAGTTCACCTAAACATTGAAGAAATTCGCAAGCCAGATCTTGATGCGAAGCTTGTAGGCCAGTCAGTTGCTAGCCAATTAGAGCGTCGTGTTATGTTCCGTCGTGCCATGAAGCGTGCAGTTCAAAATGCAATGCGTGGTGGTGCTGAAGGTATCAAGATTCAAGTTAGCGGTCGTTTAGGCGGTGCAGAGATTGCGCGTGCTGAGTGGTATCGTGAAGGTCGTGTGCCTCTACATACACTACGTGCAGACATCGATTACGCTACCTATGAAGCTCACACAACTTACGGTGTTATCGGCATCAAAGTGTGGATCTTCAAAGGCGAAATCCTTGGTGGTATCGACGAAGTTCGTGCCCGCGCTAAAAGTGGCGGTGCTAAAAAGCAACGTCAAGCGAAGTAAGGGGAGCGTAAAAGATGTTACAACCTAAACGCACAAAATTCCGTAAGATGATGAAAGGCCGCAACCGTGGCCTTGCAAAAGGCTGTAAAGTTAGCTTTGGCGAATATGGCCTTAAAGCTACCGGTCGCGGTCGCATCACTGCACGTCAAATTGAATCGGCTCGTCGTGCGATGAACCGTAAAATTAAACGTGGCGGTAAAATCTGGATTCGTATCTTCCCAGACAAGCCGATTACCAGCAAACCTCTTGAGGTTCGTCAGGGTAAAGGTAAGGGTAACGTTGAATACTGGGTTTGCCAGATTCAGCCGGGTCGTGTCCTTTATGAGATGGAAGGTGTTTCTGAAGAGCTAGCGCGTGAAGCGTTTGATCTTGCAGCAGCTAAGCTTCCTATTGCAACTCAGTTTGTTACTCGGACGGTGATGTGATGAAAGCACAAGACTTACGTGAAAAATCTGTCGATGAGCTTGGAACTGAGCTTAAAGACTTGTTAGCGGACCAATTTAAATACCGCATGCAAAAGGCGACTGGCCAATTAGGTCAATCTCATTTGCTAAAAGAAGTGCGTCGCGATATTGCGCGCGTTAAAACCATCATCAACCAGAAAGCAGGTAAATGATTATGGCTGAAGCGATAGTACGTACTCTTCAAGGTAAGGTCGTTAGCGACAAAATGGACAAAACCGTTACTGTTATGATTGAGCGTCGCGTTAAGCACCCAATCTACGGTAAGTTTGTTAAACGCTCTACTAAACTGCACGCGCATGACGAGCAAAACGAATGTCAAATCGGTGATACCGTGACAGTTCGTGAATGTCGTCCGCTATCAAAATCCAAATCTTGGATGTTGGTAAGCGTTGACGAACGTGCAGCCAAGGTGTAAGCCCAGGAATTATAGGAGCTATAAACCATGATTCAAACACAATCAATGCTTGAAGTTGCTGATAACAGCGGCGCAAAGCGCGTAATGTGTATTAAAGTACTGGGTGGTTCACACCGTCGTTATGCACGTGTAGGCGACCTAATTAAAGTTACTGTTAAGGAAGCAATTCCTCGCGGTAAAGTTAAAAAAGGTCAAGTGTTAGACGCTGTGGTTGTTCGCACTAAAGCAGGTGTTCGTCGTAACGATGGGTCTTTGATCCGTTTCGACCAAAACGCTGCGGTATTGTTGAACGCCGGTCAAGCACCAATCGGTACTCGTATCTTCGGACCAGTGACTCGTGAACTTCGCTCAGAGAAGTTCATGAAGATTGTATCACTTGCTCCTGAAGTACTTTAGGAGACTGAATATGAAAAAGATTCGTCGTGAAGATGAAGTGATTGTTATCGCTGGCAAAGACAAGGGAAAGCGCGGAAAAGTTAACCGCGTTCTACCTGACGGTCGTTTGATCGTAGCTGGTGTTAACATGATTAAGAAACACCAAAAGCCAAATCCATACCTAGGGCAACCAGGTGGCATCGTTGAAAAAGAAGCGGGTATTCAAGCTTCTAACGTAGCTATCTTTAACTCTAAGTCTGGCAAAGCAGATCGTGTTGGTTTCCAGATTCTTGAAGACGGCAAAAAAGTTCGTATCTTCAAGTCTACTGGCGAACAACTAGACGCATAAGGGTGCCACAATGTCTCGTTTAAAAGATTTATACAAAAGCGAAGTGGTAGCCAAACTGCAAGAAGAATTTGGCTACAAAAACGTCATGCAAGTACCAAAAGTAACCAAAGTTACCCTTAACATGGGTGTTGGTGAAGGTATTGGTGACAAGAAACAAATCGAAGCTGCTGTTGCAGACTTAGAAGCATTAGCCGGTCAAAAGGTTGTTGTTACTAAGGCTCGTAAATCAGTAGCTGGCTTTAAAGTTCGCGAAGGCTGGCCGATCGGTGTGAAAGTGACTCTACGTGCAGAACGCATGTGGGAATTCATGGACCGCCTAGTAGACATCGCCTTACCACGTGTACGTGACTTCCGTGGCCTGAATGGTAAATCATTCGACGGTCGTGGTAACTACAGCATGGGTGTGAAAGAACAGATCATTTTCCCTGAAATCGAATACGATAAAGTGGATAAGATTCGTGGTCTTGATATCACCGTGACAACTACTGCAACTACTAACGATGAAGGCCGTGCTCTACTTCGCGCACTGAACTTCCCGTTCCGTAACTAAGGAGTAGGACCATGGCAAAGATTTCGATGAAACAGCGCGAGCTGAAACGCGAAAAGCTAGTAGCAAAATACGCTGAGAAACGTGAAGCGTTACGTGCAATTATTAAAAGCCCTGCATCTTCTGAAGAAGATGTATGGAATGCGCAAATCGCGCTACAAAAATTGCCACGTGACTCTTCTAAGAGTCGCCAGCAAAACCGTTGTCAAATGACGGGACGTCCACATGGCGTTTACCGTAAGTTCAAACTTTCTCGCATCATGATTCGCGAGCAAGGAATGATGGGCAACATCCCAGGTCTTAAAAAGGCCAGTTGGTAAGCATTTCTCACTAGCCCCATTCACGTGGGGCTTTTGAGTCGCTGCACAACAGAGAGGTTAAAGCATGAGTATGCAAGATACTTTGGCGGATATGATAACTCGTATTCGCAATGCGCAGGGCGCTGGTAAAGCCACTGTTGCAATGCCTTCTTCCAAAGTGAAGGCGTCTGTAGCTGAAGTTCTAAAGAGCGAAGGTTACATTGCAGATTTTCAGGTTGACGGAGACGTTAAACCTACATTAAACATCGACCTTAAGTATTACGAAGGTAAGCCGGTTATAGAGAACATTAAACGTGTTTCTCGTCCTGGTCTTCGTACTTATAAAGGTTCGAACGAATTGCCTAAAGTTGAAGCTGGTCTTGGTATCGCTATCATTTCTACTTCAAAAGGTATCATGACTGATCGTGCGGCTCGTGCTGCAGGTATCGGTGGTGAAGTGATTTGTACGGTATTCTAAGAGGAGTTTGAGATGTCTCGTATAGCAAAAGCTCCTGTTGCCTTACCGGCTGGCGTTGAAGTGAAAATTTCTGACGCGCAGATCACTGTAAAAGGCAAGCAAGGATCATTAGATTTAAACCTGCATTCTTCTGTTGAAGTTAAGCAAGAAGAAAACGTTTTGGTTTTTGGCACCCGTGGTGGTGACAAAGGCGCATTAGCGATGGCAGGTACTTTCCGTTCATTGGTTAACAACATGGTAACAGGTGTTAGCCAAGGGTTTGAAAAGAAACTAATTTTGCAAGGTGTTGGTTACCGTGCAAAAGCTTCTGGTAAAACCTTGAACTTATCTCTGGGTTTTTCACACCCAGTTGACTACCAGCTTCCAGAAGGCATTACTGCTGAAACACCGTCACAAACTGAGATCGTGATCAAAGGTTTGGACAAGCAGCAAGTAGGTCAAGTTGCGGCAGAAATTCGCGGCTACCGTCCACCAGAACCTTATAAAGGGAAAGGTGTACGCTATGCTGACGAACATGTTCGTCGTAAAGAAGCTAAGAAGAAATAGGGTTAAGTCATGAACGAGAAGAAAACAGCGCGTATTCGTCGTGCTCGCCGCGCTCGTGTCAAAATGCGCGAGCTTGGTGCGACCCGTCTATGTGTAAACCGTACACCACGTCACATTTACGCACAGATTATTTCGTCCGATGGTGCCGAAGTTTTAGCAACCGCTTCTACTGTAGAGAAAGATCTACGTGAAGGTAAAACCGGTAATGCTGAAGCTGCTGCAAAAGTAGGTCAGCTTATCGCTGAACGTGCTATTGCAAAAGGCATCAAAAAAGTTGCTTTTGACCGCTCTGGTTTTAAATACCATGGTCGTCTAAAAGCGTTAGCTGATGCAGCTCGCGATGGCGGACTGGAATTCTAAGGGGCGGATAACATGGCAAATGAACGTGTAGAACGCAATGGCGACGGCGAGTTTCAAGAGAAACTTGTCCAAGTTAACCGCGTTGCAAAAGTAGTTAAAGGTGGTCGTATCTTCGGTTTTACTGCTCTAACAGTAGTAGGCGATGGTAAGGGCAAAGTAGGTTTTGGTCGTGGTAAAGCACGTGAAGTTCCAGCAGCTATTCAAAAAGCTATGGACAACGCGAAGCGCAACATGATCGATGTGAAGCTTGATGGTGACACTCTGCAATACCCAGTTAAAGCCGTTCACGGTGGTTCTAAGGTATACATGCAGCCAGCCTCTCAAGGTACAGGTATCATCGCCGGTGGTGCGATGCGTGCGGTACTAGAGATGGTAGGTGTTCACAACGTACTGGCTAAGTGCTACGGCTCTACCAACCCAGTAAACGTTGTACGTGCAACCGTTAAAGGTCTACGTGAAATGCGTAGCCCGGAACAAGTTGCTGCCAAGCGCGGTAAATCTGTAGAAGAGATTCTGGGGTAGTCCGACATGGCAAAAGTTAAAGTAACACAAATACGCAGTACTATTGGCAAGCTTCCTAAGCACATCGCTTCGATGAAAGGCTTAGGGCTTCGCCGCATTGGTCACACAGTTGAACTTGAAGACACGCCAGCAGTACGCGGCATGATCAACAAGGTTCACTACATGGTTAAAGTGGAAGGAGAGTAATATGAAACTTAATGCTCTTAGCCCAGCACCTGGTTCTCGCCCTACGGGTAAACGCGTTGGTCGCGGTATCGGTAGTGGTTTGGGTAAAACAGGTGGCCGTGGCCACAAAGGTCAAAAATCTCGTTCGGGCGGTCGTGTGAAGCCAGGATTTGAGGGTGGTCAGATGCCTTTACAGCGTCGTCTACCTAAATTCGGTTTCACTTCACGTCAAGCTCAGTATGTTGCAGAGATTCGTTTAAACGAATTAGCAGCAGCTGGTGTTGATGTAATCGATCTAGACGCTTTGAAAAACGCCGATATCATCGGTCATAAAATCAAGCGCGCTCGTGTGATTCTATCTGGCGAAATCAATAAAGCTGTTACCGTTAAAGGTCTTAAAGTGACCAAAGGTGCACAAGCTGCTATTGAAGCTGCCGGTGGTAAAGTAGAAGAATAAGGACCACTTAGATGGCTAAGCAAGGCTCACAACCAACAGGAATGGCACCAGCAGGATTAGGCGAACTTTGGTCTCGTATCAAATTCGTACTAATCGCTATTGTCGTATACCGTATCGGCGCACATATTCCGGTACCTGGTATCAACCCTGATCGTCTAGCGGCGTTATTCGAACAGAACCAGGGCACCATTTTGAGCATGTTTAACATGTTCTCTGGTGGTGCTCTTGAGCGTATGTCGATTTTCGCCCTAGGTATCATGCCGTATATTTCTGCCTCTATTATTATGCAGCTATTAACGGCGGTGAGCCCGCACCTTGAAGCCCTCAAAAAAGAGGGTGAAGCTGGTCGTCGTAAAATCAGTCAATACACTCGCTACGGCACTGTGCTGCTAGCGACTGTTCAAGCTTTCGGCGTAGCCGTAGGCTTGGCCAGTCAAGGTGTGTCATTTGATGCAACTCCACTATATTACGTAACAGCGGTATCTACATTTGTTTGTGGTGCTGTGTTCTTAATGTGGTTGGGTGAACAAGTGACTGAGCGCGGTATCGGTAACGGTATTTCGCTGCTGATTTTTGCCGGTATTGTTGCAGGCTTGCCTGGTGCCATCGGTCAATCTTTTGAATCTGCTCGTCAGGGCGACACTAACATCTTATTGTTGTTAGGCATCGCATTGCTTGCAGTATTGATTGTTGCTTTCGTTGTGTTCGTAGAACGTGGACAACGCCGCATTGCAATCAATTACGCTAAGCGTCAACAAGGTCGTAAAGTTTTTGCGGCTCAAAGTAGTCACCTACCGCTTAAAATCAACATGGCAGGGGTTATCCCACCAATTTTCGCTTCGTCAATTCTTTTGTTCCCAGCATCTATGGGTCAATGGTTTGGTCAAAGTGAAGGAATGGAATGGTTACAAGATGTGTCTTTGGCTTTAGGGCCGAGTCAACCTTTATACCTGATTCTATTCTCATTGGCGGTTATCTTCTTCTGCTACTTCTATACGGCTCTAATGTTCAATTCTAAGGACATTTCGGAGAACCTTAAGAAGTCTGGTGCCTTTATCCCTGGTATACGTCCGGGTATTCAAACGGCCCAATATGTTGATAGTGTCCTAGGGCGATTAACTTTATTTGGCGCTTTATACATAACTGCTGTATCATTGCTGCCCCAATTCTTGGTGGTAGCGGCCGACGTGCCCTTCTACTTCGGTGGGACCTCACTATTAATCGTAGTGGTGGTTGTCATGGACTTTATGTCACAAGTGCAATCTCATCTGATGTCTCATCAGTACGATAGCCTTATGAAGAAGTCTAATTTGCAAGGGATTGGCGGCGGAATGGTACGCTAATCGAGTCTTCTGGAGACTTTCAATGAAAGTACGTGCTTCAGTTAAGAAGATGTGCCGTGAATGTAAAATCATTCGTAGAAACGGCAGCGTGCGTGTGATCTGTACAGATCCTAAGCACAAGCAACGTCAAGGTTAATACCTCTGTTGCAATGGGGGATAGGCTTAATCGGCCAAGATTGGTAACTTTCTTGGCCGAGGATTATCATTAAACTGCCTATCCAAAAAAAACATCACACGCTAATGGCGTGATGGGGTGAATTATGGCTCGTATAGCCGGTGTAAACATTCCTGACAACAAACACGCAGTCATTTCATTGACTTACGTATTTGGTGTTGGATTGCCTACTGCTAAGCTTATTTGTAAAGCAGTTGGTATTGAAGAATCAACTAAAATTGCCGACTTGTCTGATGAAAAATTAGATGAAGTCCGTGCCGAAGTTGGCAAGTATACTGTCGAAGGTGATCTTCGTCGTGAAGTAAGCATGAGCATCAAACGTTTGATGGATCTTGGTTGCTACCGTGGTATACGTCATCGTCGCAGTCTACCTCTACGTGGGCAGCGTACGAAAACTAACGCGCGCACCCGTAAGGGTCCACGCAAGCCAATTAAGCGTTAATAGGGCAGGGTTGATTTATGGCAAAGCCACAACGTAACGTAAAGAAAAAGATTAAAAAGACCGTTGTAGACGGCGTGGCGCATATACATGCGTCATTCAATAACACTATCGTAACGATTACCGATCGTCAGGGTAACGCTCTATCTTGGGCAACTGCCGGTGGTTCTGGTTTCCGTGGTTCTCGTAAGAGTACCCCTTTCGCTGCACAGGTTGCTGCGGAACGCGCTGGTGAAGCTGCAAAAGAATACGGTTTGAAAAACCTAGACGTGGAAGTTAAAGGTCCAGGTCCAGGTCGTGAATCGGCTGTTCGTGCATTAAATGCATGTGGCTATAAAATTGGCAACATTACCGATGTGACACCTATACCTCACAACGGCTGTCGCCCACCGAAAAAACGTCGCGTTTAAGGAGACAGAACTATGGCTCGTTATATTGGTCCTAAGTGTAAGCTGTCTCGTCGTGAAGGTACTGACCTTTTCTTGAAGAGCGGCGTTCGCGCACTTGATTCAAAATGTAAAGTTGAAACTAAACCAGGTATGCACGGCGCAGGTCGCGGTCGTTTATCTGATTACGGTTTACAGCTACGTGAAAAGCAAAAAGTTCGTCGTATTTACGGCGTACTAGAAAAGCAATTCCGTGGTTATTATAAAGAAGCAGCACGTGTTAAAGGTGCGACAGGTGAAAACTTGCTTCAGCTTCTAGAAACTCGTTTAGACAATGTCGTGTACCGTATGGGCTTTGGCTCAACACGTTCGGAAGCACGTCAATTAGTATCGCACAAAGCCATCTCTGTTAACGGTCAAACTGTTAACATTGCGTCTTACACTGTTAAGGCTGGTGATGTTGTTGCGATTCGTGAAAAAGCGAAAGCTCAACTACGTATTAAAGGTGCATTAGAATTAGCATCTCAACGTGGTGACTTAGCTTGGATCGACGTTGATACTAAGAAAATGGAAGGTACGTTCAAAGCAGTTCCAGAACGTTCTGAGCTATCAGCCGAGATTAACGAACAGTTAATCGTCGAATTGTACTCTAAGTAATATAGGAACAGGGGCAGCTATGCAGCGTTCAGTGAACGAATTTCTAACTCCGCGTCACATTCAAGTAGAGCAGGTTAGCAATACACAGGCTAAAGTTACTTTAGAACCACTAGAGCGTGGTTTTGGACATACTTTAGGTGCTGCATTGCGTCGTATCCTTCTCTCTTCTATGCCGGGTGCGGCAGTTGTGGAAGTGGAAATTGACGGTGTACTTCATGAGTACAGCACAATTGAAGGTGTTCAAGAAGACGTTATCGAAATCTTGTTAAACCTGAAAGGTGTGGCAGTAAAACTGCACGAGCGCGAAGAAGCTTACCTAACTCTAAATAAATCTGGCTCTGGCCAGGTTACAGCTGGAGATATTCAGTTGGATCACGGCGTTGAAGTCGCGAACCCTGAGCACGTTATTGCCAATTTAGGTGATAAAGGTGAACTGAAAATGACCATCAAGGTTGCAGCTGGTCGCGGTTACGAAACTGTTGAATCTCGTAACCAAAATGAAGAAGAGACAAAAGCAATTGGTAAATTGCAGTTGGATGCGACTTACAGCCCGGTTAAGCGTGTAGCTTACGGTGTTGAAAATGCTCGTGTTGAACAGCGTACTGATTTAGACAAACTAGTTATCGATCTGGAAACTAACGGCACGATTGAGCCGGAAGAAGCCATTCGTCGTTCAGCTACTATCCTGCAGCAACAGCTTGCAGTGTTTGTAGACCTTGAAAACGAAGCGGAGCCAGAGCCAGAAGAAGTAGAAGACGAAATTGATCCAATTTTACTTCGCCCGGTAGATGATCTAGAACTAACTGTACGTTCAGCTAACTGCTTGAAAGCAGAAAACATTTACTACATCGGTG
>CAJXIT010000016.1 GCA_913054055.1 uncultured Thalassolituus sp. | reverse complement strand
GCAGCAAAGAAATAGTTAACATTTCCATCCCCAGTGATATCAATAGCAGAAATACTGGCGGGAATTGAATTACGCATTTCGCTAAGGGTGTAGTTTGAGCTGTCTTTACTGGCAGACCATAATAAATCTCCAGTGGTTGCATCTACCATGTAAATGGCGTTACCAACAGTATCGTCTTCCCTTGTATCATTTGTGTCTTGATTTGTGTCGTAACCACCAGTAAAGAATAAAACATATCTGGAGTCACCATCCCATTTTACTTGTGCAACAGTCATTTTTGACCATGTTTGCCCAAGGCGATCAAACCCTGTTGTTTCTCCTCCTGTAATTCTAAATAGAAGTTCAGGATCGTCGCGATCACTTACATCTAATGCATAATAGCTTCGACCACCACGTCTCATCCCTGCATATAAATAAATATGTTCATCGCTTTGTATGTCATCATTTTCATCTAAGATAATGTTGTCATTATTTGCATCTCTAAACCATGTAGTGATCGCACCATCCATGCCATAAGGTTTATTTGATGCAGCAAGCGTATTTGCGTAATACAAAGGTTGGATGTCATGTAACTCTTTGGGTAAAAATGCAAATTGCTCTGCGCCTGTCTCTGTATTTACCGCATGGATAAATCCTTCATTTGTTCCAAAGTAAATAGTGGAGTCGGGTTCTTCATCACTTCCTCCATAAGTAACAATCACGGGTTCGCTGTGTAGGGGATCACCAATTTCAAATCTGTTGTCTGAATTTGTAGCGCTTTCGTGACCCAATACCCACTTGTAAACATCTGTATCGGTAAATGCGGTTGCTGGGTCATTCGTAAGATCAAAGCTAGAGTAGCTTGCAACTGAAGCTAATGACTCAAGGTTGTCAGATGAATCATTGCTATAAATATTACGATTTTCAGCTAATAGTTTATTACCAAAACCGCCATTCACTACGTGGCTGCCGTCAGGGCTATCGGTGCCGTTCCAAAAATCATAAGAGTCAGGAGTGAAGTAGCCCGTGCTGTTATCAATCGCTGGTGCTTGTCCTGTATTAACAGTTTGTCCACCAGAATGCATAACCACACCGTCGGCACTGAGTTTATACTTTTTTAAATTGCCTCCCCATTTAATTTCATCTTCCGGACGAAATAGAGCGTAAAACAAGTCATCACGGTGCTCTGATGCGTTAAACGCGTTCACAGAAACAGCTGGTGCGGTAAAGGTAGTATCTGTTTCTAAAATACCTTCAAAAATTTCGGCAACAACACTTGCAATTCCAGGGGCGTCATCCGCTTCATAAAACCCACCTTCACCGTGCGTGGCGGTACCACTTAGTAGCTCTCTTGCCGCAGAAAGGTTAAAGCCGCCAATGGTATGGGTAGTTATGACTTGCTCACCTGCTATATCGGAATGATCTGTATTTTGCATCCAATAAGCTAATTCTTTCAAACAGCCTCCGTCCCCTCCAGTTCCGCATGTTTGACTCAAAGCCGGTTCAGCACCTTCAAGTTCCAAACCACTAATTAATGTTTGAATACTAGAATTAGATCCCGTATCGCTGGACGGTTCTCCATCGGTGAATAAAATCACATGATTTTTTTGGCATTCTGCTGTGATGGGGCTGGTATAGCTGGAGCCGATATGGTTATAAATACCTGTCTCACCTCTGAAATACCGGGCTGCTTCATGGAGGGCTTCTGTTAATGGAGTGCTGTTTGTAGGGCTATAGCCATTAACTGCTGTGCGTATACTTTCAGCGGAGGTTTCAATGCTTGCAATGTCAACATCGATTTTACCGCCGTGACTACCGTCAAATTCCATTACGCCGAGTTTAACGCCTGTTAGGTTATTGGTTAAATCTACAATTACGTCTCGAATTACTTCCATTCGTGTAGAAGTTATGGTGTCAGCACCATTACGAATCCATTTGGCATAATCAGGTGAGTAGAAGGTGTATTCATACCCTGTATCCCCTCCATATGGGTAGCATTCAATATTGCCACTGGTTGCTAATTTTAGGGATTGAAGTGTTGCTGGGGAGCCCCTTAATTGCAACGCATTGGCTGTGGCATAACCAACAGTGTTTAGAGTATTCATAACAGTGGCACAGGAACTCTGAAACGTATTTTCTTTCCACCCCCAGCCAGTATCGTAGTTCGGGTTGTCTAGTACTCTATCGTTACTAGTGTAATTATGGTTTGGGTCGAAGTCAGTAGGGAGGTCATAGCTTACGGAGCCTCTCATGCTTCCGGATGTATCAACTATAAATAAAACATTGGGCTCAGCGTAACGGGTTGAGTCAACGCCATTAGTACCATATATTTCAGTATCATCCGCATGGATAATTGGAGACATTAAAGTGATGTTAAATAAAGCGGAAGCGAGTAAAGGGAGTTTTGATATTTTCATTTTAATCTCCTTAATACGCAATTAAAATAATTAGTTTGGTTTTGGGGTTCAAGAATATGGTTGGGTATTTAGCATTCCAGTAATCAGTAATGAACTCGTTAACCGATATCTCTTGTTCACTTTTTAAAATTTTAACGTTGTTATCAAAGTAATAAACGTTCGTGTCGCACTGGTTACAGCCAAGTGGGGTGATACTTCCTTTTTTACTAGCCTGAGAGTATTCTGCTTTGAAGGCATCCATTTCATAAGCAATATCAAGGGCAGTCGCAGAAATTGCAGGGACTGATAGAAGTGTTAGTGCAATGAGTAATAGTGATTTCATAATGAGTTTCCTTTAAATATTTCCGGCTTGAACTAGGCCTTCTACAATGGCCCCTAATATTTGGTTGTTTGTAGAAAAGCGAAAGACTGCTGTGCAATCGTTTTGATAAAGATAAGCACGAATTTGTGACTCGGTATCAATGTTGTAACCGCCACGGGCTGCCGGTTCTTCTTTTATAAAGCTCCAAGTATATTCAATGTCGGACCTTGCTGAGTTGTCGTTATATTGTTTGGTTATTGGAACTTCACTGCTGTCTCCGCCTGCTTGTATAGTGGCCGCAGTGGTATTGCCATCTTCATCTACAATTGGATCGCCATCTTCATCTAGCGCAACTGCATCAATTAAACCTAATAAACCCACTCGGTTTTCACCCCCATTCTCATTGTAGAATCGAACGTTTGCTTCTTGCTCATTTCGACATTCTTGGTAAGTCAGGGTACTAAACAGACTGCTAGCAATCATTTTACTTTGGATGGTGCTTCCTTCAATGGAATAAGCTGCTACCAAGGTGATGATAGTAAGCAATACCAGAGCGACTACTAGGGATGCGCCTTTTTGTTTTTTAATCATCTTTATATACCCCTAGTTTAAGATTGCACTTTCAATCATGTTTGGTAATTCAATCGTATTGCTGAAAACTTGCCTAAGATAGCTATCATCATCGGCAGTTTGAATCATTGGGCCATCTAAAATGATGTATTTCCGAGAGCCTGTTGTGGTTTGGACTTTATTTGGGTCTAAGCTATCTTGGCTTGTGGTAAGGAGTGCAATGCGAATACTGCGTACGAGATTGAGCGTAATACTGCCTGTTGCATCATTAATGATTGTATCAATATTGACATAACGGGCAGCATTTCGGCTGTTTTCATTCTCTGCGATGCCAACTTGGAATTCAAACGACTCAACATTAGCGACTATTGATACTGCAGATACATCAATCCAAGTGTTATTTAAATAGTCGTAAGTTCGACAGCGCAGTTCATTTTCACTACCGACAGTATTGCTAACCCAAAAAACATTTGCGATTGATTGCTGGCCTAATGTGGCCCCTCCAACATCGGTTCCAGAGCATGATTTAGTTACAGAATCATCACCCGCGACATAGGGTATTGATAGGCGGTCACCTTGAGCATTAGCTGGATTATTACTAGAGCATGCATCGGCATTAGTGCACGGGGTGGCTGGAGTATTAATTAAAATTGGTGGGGCAGCGGCGGTAAAATCAGCACTGTAGCCCGCTTGTCGAATAAACTTTGTCATATAATCCATTGCAAAGCGCCCAGACTCTTGGTTTTGCGATAAGGCTTCGGATAATGTGATACTTTTGTTTGTTGTGATGAATAGATTCATTAGGCTTGCCATTAGGAACAAACCAATAACCGCTGCAATCATCAATTCAACCAGAGTAAACCCTTTTTGATGCCTCATATTAGTTAACCTCCACAATCATATTGTAACTATTTGTGTTGGTTCTTTGGCTCGCGTCAGGGCTGCCTCTGCTTATTTTAATATCCCAATTGAAAGTGATGCTGTAACGAATGCAATCATTCCGAGTGTCTCGTTCTAAGCATGTATTATTTAAGCTGGGGTTCGCAATAAAGTCCGAAGGGGTATCAAAACTATTGCTATCTAAGCTGCAAACGGTTGTCCACATGTCGTATGCGGCCATATTAGTAGAGGAGCAATTTTCACTAGATTCAATGTTGGTGGTGGTGCCATTTATATTATAAGAGGCACACATAGTCGGTAACGTTGCGCAGTCTGTTACATCTGTGCTTCCAATATAGTCTCCGCTTTTTGCAGCAGGAGAGTTGGCCCTTAATTTGCCCACGAAGTCTTGAACGATCCACATTGCCTGAGATTGTTGCGAGCTATCTTGTGTTGCTTGAATGGATCTAAGTAAGAGGACCCCGACCCCTGAAACACCGATGGCAACAATCATTGCAGTGATCAATGCTTCCATCATGGCAAAGCCATGTTGCTTGGATGTTAAATTGACGGACATGAGGAAACTCCTTTTTGCACCAAGCCGGATAGTAGAATATTAAATCCTAATCGTTGATCCCCAACACAGTCTGCATAATACAAGTCAAATGATCCAACGGTTGCGACTTGGCCTGTTGGTAGAATGGTTAGCACTGGCGTTCCATCATATTCATTACTTGTGAAAACTGGGCTACTTGGCAGTTCTGGAAAGCTACGGATTGGTTGTATGACTCCTGCGTCATCTGTAAACTCGATAGACCAGCCTAATGACCAGTCTCCTGTGCCGCTCGTTGTTATGACTCTAACGGTTCTGCCACGCTGGATCGCTTCTAGTCTTGCAAGTTTAACGCTCTTAACAAACAGGTCACCGATTGCAAAAACACTTTTACGTTCAAATAAGCTCTTCATAGATGGCACAGCTACGCTAGCTAAAATTGCCAGTATGATTGTTGCTATCATTAGCTCAATTAAGGTCATGCCTTGCTGTCGTGAAGCGGTTGCTACTTTTAGATTTGAGTTTTTCATAACTACTATATAAACAATAGGGCTCTTAGATAGCTAATGAAAACGGACTAACGGTTGAAATTCAAGGTTTTAGGGGAGCTCTAAAACCTTGATGTATACTGGCTCACACTTCCTGTGCCAATGTACCGTTCAACTACACCCTAATGGAGAAATGCTTGCGTAAGGCGTCCCATTACTGGATAGGTAGGTATTAACCCTTATTCGCCCCTGAAAATTGACGATAAGTTGCTTGGCGAGTCTAGTATTTGCCGAATATGGGCAGTATAAAAAGGTAGTTGCAGTGGAGAACGCATGCCCTTGCGGGCTGAATTTCATATACGGGGTATTTACTCGCTTTTTTTGCCAGAATCCACTCGATATGTTCATTTGAGTGCTAAAGAAGATCTGTTCGTCAGGGTCTATAGTTTGGTTGTTATTGCGATCTGAAAATACTGTTATTGAGTCGCTCCAAGACTGGCTACATCGATTGTTTTGGATGGGGCAGGTAGTGACGGTTGTCTCATGCTCAAGAGCGAGAACTCTTGATTTCATGAGTATGCTTTTTAAATTAGCTATAGCGATATCAGCTTGGTACTTTTCTAGTAAATGGCCTGTACCTGGCACAGCCACTGATAATATTATCGTGAGAATGGCAACGGCCGCCATGAGTTCGATTAAGGTGAGTCCTTTCACTGTATTTCCTCCATGGATATTAAACAGTGAAAGTAGTTTATTGCTTCAGGCTGTTTTGCAGTATCAGGCTACGTACTTAATCAATGCCTAACTTTTTCAGACGATAGCGAATTGAGCGAAAGCTCATGCCCAGCTGCTCTGCTGTGGCGGTTTTATTCCATCGACACTCTTCAAGTGTGCGGCTTATGATCTCTTTCTCAATGCTTTCAAGGTATTTCTCTAATGTATATCCTGAAGGCAGGGAATGACCCTCTTTGTTCTTAATCTCTCGTTCGATCGTTTTTGATTGGGTTGTTAGCTCATCAGGCTTTGGGCTTGGTTTTAAATTCAAGTCCTCAGCCTCAATGGCATCGCTGTCAGATAATGTAATGGCTCTCTGAAGTATATTTTCAAGTTCACGGATATTGCCCGGAAAGTGGTAGCTACATAATGTGGTCATTGCATTTTGACTCAGTGCTACAGGGCCAAAGCCTAAAGAATCGGATAGGTTTTTTAGAATGTGATTGCTCAGAATAGGGACATCTGACAAGCGGTCTCTGAGTGGTGGTACTTGCAGGTTGATAACATCTAAGCGGTAGAATAGGTCTTCTCGGAAGTTTTTATCTTCTACTTCTTGCTGTAGGTTTTTATGGCTGGCAGATAATATGCGCACATCCACAGGGATTTCTTTTTCGCTGCCCACTGGGCGAATGGTGTTTTCTTGTATGGCCCTTAATAACTTTACCTGCATGACCAAGGGAAGGTCAGCCACCTCATCTAAGAATAACGTCCCCCCATGAGCGGCTTGAAAAAAGCCTTCTTTGTTATTAGCGGCACCTGTAAAAGCCCCTTTTTTATGACCAAAGAATTCACTTTCCATTAATTCGGAGGGGATGGCGCCACAGTTGACAGCGATAAATGCTTCGCTGGCTCTTGGGCCTGCCTGATGAATGCCTCTGGCAACTAATTCTTTGCCGCTGCCTGACTCGCCGTGAATGAACACTGGAGCATGGCTTCGTGCGACCTTTGTCATTTGTGTTTTTAAGCGAATTAATGCTTCTGAATGTCCGAGTATATTTGGCAGTATGGGCTCAGAGCGATCGGTCTGAATGGTGTCTTCTAAACGCAAAGCATTTTTTATAATTGAGCGCAGCTTTTCTAAATCTACAGGTTTGGACAGAAAATCAAACGCACCGCCTTTCATGGCTTGAATCGCTACATCCATACTGCCGTAGGCTGTGATCATTACGACGGGCACTCGGCTAAAGTTTTGGCTGATATGGGAAACAAAGTCCAGTCCAGAGCCATCAGGTAGGCGCATATCCGTTAAGCATAATTGAAAGTCTTGCTCTTCTAAAAGTGACTTGGCCTTTGCGATGGTGTCGGTGGTGACACAAGAAAGCCCCATGCGTTTTATCGTTATGGACAGCAGCTCTAGGATGTCTGGCTCATCATCCACCACAAGAATGTTACTCATTTTATCCCCTTGTTATGGCTGAAGTCTGGTGCAAACAATATTTCAAAGCATGCACCACCGCTTAATCGATTGTGATAGCGGATTTCTGCATGGTTGGCTTCACATAATTCTTTCACTAAGTATAAGCCTAACCCTGTACCTTTTGCTGATGTAGTGTGAAAGGGTTCAAAAAGATAGCTTAGTTCGTGCTCGCTGATGCCTGGTCCGTTATCCATAATGAGCACAGATGCCCGTTTCGGTAATTGTTTGAACTCAATAATAATGGGCGAATCTTTTGATGCTTGCCCATAGCGCATGGCATTGCTGGACAGATTCCAAAGCACTTGATACAGCTGGCTAGGATCAAATCTTATCTTCATGGGAGTGAGACTGGTTTCAAACGTAACATGATTTTGTTGTTTAAATTCATGAAAAAAGCTTTCAATCCATTGTTCTAAATTAAGCCACTTGGGTTCAGTTGTCTTGCGCTTACTGATTTGTAATACATTTTGGATAATGGCATCCATTCTGGTTGATTGATTCACAATGATATCGCATAGGCGTTTATCATCTTCATCGAGTTTGGGGTTATCTTGTATCAGTTGTGCGGCATGACAGACAGCGTTCAGTGGATTACGAATCTCATGGGCAATGCTGGCTGCCATTCGGGCCAAAGACTCTAGTTTAAACTGATTTGCTCGGCGTGCGACGGTGTCTTTGTCTTCAATGAAAATTAGGGTTGTCACATCATTGATTTCTGCAAATGAAATCATTACTGAGTAGCTATTTCCATTGTTTAAATTTAAATCAATAGCATCATCGTTTTGTAGTTTGTGCTCTTGCCATACCTTCATGCGCTCAAACATTTCTGCTGGAATATTTTCCCCTGCTTGACTGGGGGCAATTCGCTCTTCCACTGAACGATTAAGGCTGAGAATCTGCCCTGAATTATTCACCACGCACACACCTGTTTGCATGCGGTCAATAATAATGCTGTTAATCTTAGATGCGGTGAGTAATTGACTTTCACTTTTTTCGGCACTTGAGCGTGCTTCGCTGATGCGGGCTTTTAATGATTGAATGATGGCCGCTTCAATAAAATAACCAATGCTAATAAAGCTACTGGATAGTACTTGGTCAGTAATTTGATGTTCAGGGTAAACAAATCCGTTACTAAGTACCATAAGCGTGGCCATGGCTGCCAGTAGAAACCCATATTGTTTGCTGACTAAGAAATTACCTAAGCCAACGGTAATGAACATGATGGCTGTAATGTCGGTTTGTTGTGGGGCCAAATATAAGAGTAATAACCCATAAAACAAAATATCAGACATAAAGTAAGGCAGTAATTGGTCTGTATGTATATTTCGCTGCTTGCGAGTAGCCACAATTGTACTGATGGTGAGGGTTAAGTAGCCACTTAGCGCGATTGGCAGCAGTTTGGGCACGGTGGGTTGCCACCATTGCAATTGGTCTTCATAGAAATAGAAACCAAGGAAAAGTAAGGCAACCCCAAACGAAAAAAAGCTATATAAGCGGGATAAGGGCTGATTTTCAATAATAGAGTTCATAGTTTTGATTGCTCAAAATGGCTAATTCTCGCAAAATACGCGTTTTTAGTGGTAATCAAGGTCGTAACTGGTGTCCGAGCAAAATCTAAAACTCTGTCTAGCCCAATTAAACTTACTGGTTGGGGATATAGTATCCAATACCCAACATGTTATACAGGCTGCTGAGCAGGCGCTAGAGAATAAAGCGGATATTGTCATTTTTCCAGAGTTAACTCTAACAGGCTATCCACCTGAAGATTTATTGCTTAGATCCAGTTTAGAGTTAAGGATTGCCGAAGCCATACAAGTGATTCAGCAAGCCGCTTTGCCTATTTACATTGTGGTGGGCTATCCAAAATATAAAAACGGCCAATTATTTAATATGGCGGGTGTGTTTTTTAAGGGGGAGTGTTTAGGGGAATACGCCAAGCAAAAATTGCCTAATTACCAAGTATTTGATGAAAAGCGCTACTTTACAGAAGCCAATGAAGCCTGTGTGATTAATATCAAAGGCATTCCAACTGCTTTAAGCATTTGTGAAGATTTGTGGCATAGCGGTGTTATGACTCAAGCAAAAGCGGCAGGAGCAAAGCTCATGTTGAATTTAAATGCTTCACCATTTCATATTGATAAGCCCGAACACAGGGAAGAAATATTAGAGCAGCGCGCCCTTGAAGGAGGGATGCCTGTGGCTTATGTGAATCTTGTGGGCGGCCAAGACGAGTTAGTATTTGATGGTGGCTCCATGGTGGTGGATGCCTCTGGCAAACTCGTGACACGCATGCAGACGTATGTTGAAGATTTATCTTATTGTCAGCTTGGTTTTCAAGAGCAAGCCTGTGTTTCCAGTAACGGACACATCACTGAGCAACGCACTCAGTTAGAAAGCATCTATCAGGCCCTTGTTTTAGGGGTACGAGATTATGTGAATAAAAATGGGTTTAAAGGGGTTTTATTGGGCCTATCAGGTGGTATTGATTCAGGTTTAACCCTGCCAATTGCAGTGGATGCACTTGGTAAAGACCGAGTTGAAGCCGTGATGATGCCGTTTAAATATACCTCTCAAATGAGCCTTCAGGACGCAGAAGATGAAGCGCTACGCCTTGGTGTTAAATACAGTGTATTGCCAATCGAGCCTATGTACGATGCATTTATGCATACACTGGCGGATGAATTTGAAGGCACCAAAGTGGATACGACAGAAGAAAACTTGCAAAGCCGTTGTCGCGGCGTGATGTTAATGGCTATTTCCAATAAAAAGGGTTACATGGTTTTAACAACGGGCAATAAAAGTGAAATGGCAGTGGGTTATGCCACGTTATATGGGGATATGGCGGGTGGTTACGGTGTATTAAAAGACGTATTTAAAACCCTTGTTTTTGAACTGTCTAAGTATCGAAATACCATTGAAGAAGTGATTCCACCCCGTGTGATCTCACGCCCACCCTCAGCTGAATTGGCCCCGGATCAGGTGGATGAAGACTCTTTGCCACCGTATGATATTTTGGATGAGATTCTGCGTTTGTACATTGAAGAGGACCAAAGTGCCCAGGCCATAATTGCCAATGGTTTCAAAGCGGATGCTGTGAACCGAGTGATTAGGCTGGTGGATGTGAATGAATATAAACGCAGGCAAGCTCCGGTAGGTGTGCGTTTAACCCAGCGCGGTTTTGGGCGGGATCGTCGCTATCCAATTACGAACGGCTGGCGCGCAGGAAAGTAAATTTCTTATTTGATTCGCTTTTCCCTGTGTAGAAAGTAAAAAGCCCCAATGTTTGCACATTGGGGCTTTTAAAATTCTTTACGGCTTTTTAGAAAGAAGCTTTAAACCTTCTGCTTAGTCAATTAAACCGAAGGTAATTACATTCCAAAGGCTACGGCGATCTTTTTGTGACCAATTGCTGATTACAAATTTGCCGTCTTTGATCTGAGGGTGGTCGGGGAAATTGGCTTGTAATACTTTAAAGCTAGTATCCGCTAATTCTTGTTGGCCCAATAGTGTATAACCTTCAACCATCAAGGCTAAACCCGATGCCACATGGCTAGTACCTTGATAGCTTTCGACAATGTTTTTACCACGGTTGGCGGCGGCTAAAAATGCGTGACGCTTAAGGTAGTAGTTGGCCACATGCACATCATGTAAGGCTAGGCGGTCACGTAGATAAATCATGCGTTGACGTGCATCACTGGCGTATTGGCTATTTGGAAAGCGGCCAATTAATTCTGAAAAGTCTTGGAAAGCTTCACGGGCAGGGGTGGCATCGCGCATGGCTTGCTCATCGGCAAAATAGCGCTCAACAAGGCTTAAGCCTAATTCATAGGTGGTAAGGGCTTTCATGTAATAGGCATAATCCACATTTTTGTGGTCGGTATGCAGTCTAATGAAGCGCTCGGCTGTGGCGCGTGCCCCTTCCAATTCTTGGGCTTGGAATTGCGCGAAGATCATTTCAAGCTGTGCTTGTTCGCTGTATTTACCAAATGGGTAGCGGCTCTCTAGCTTTTGTAGGGTTTCTACCGCTAAAAAGTAGTTTTGGTCATCTATGGCTTGAGAGGCTTTCTCAAAGATTTGTTGTTCGGTTTCTTCGGCTCTTGGACGTTTGCCATCAGAGCTACAGGCGGCCAGTATCGATAAAGC
The DNA here is from genome assembly GCA_913054055.1 of uncultured Thalassolituus sp. Lineage (GTDB taxonomy): Bacteria > Pseudomonadota > Gammaproteobacteria > Pseudomonadales > Oceanobacteraceae > Bermanella. The sequence continues at coordinate 9,547 of CAJXIT010000016.1, read as the reverse complement.
CAAAAGGATGATAAGAATTCGCATAGGTATATCTGATATAATCTTAAGTAAAGTTACGTTGTTATTGTGGTGGTGCATATGAAGCATGCAATTTAACCACAATAGGCACGGTTCACCAAGGTGCAGTTAAGCACGACAGCTGTTAATTGGTCAGATCATTAAGGTTAGTAAATGTCAGAACATATCCAACAAAGTATTAAAGTGCCTAATGAGCTGGGCAATAAACGATTCGACCAAGTGGCGGCGCAATTGTTCCCTGACTTCAGTCGAGCCCGTTTACAAAGCTGGATAAAAGAAGGCAATTTAACCGTTGACGGAGAAAGCCGTAAAGCCAAAGAGAAATTAGTGGGTGGCGAATTATTAGAAATCAGTGTGGTCACACAAGCGGAAGGAGAGTGGCTACCTGAAGAAATGGATATACCTATTGTGTATGAAGATGACCATATCATCATCATCAATAAACCCATGAATATGGTGGTGCATCCGGCGGCAGGCAATTTAACCGGCACCTTGTTAAATGGCTTGTTGCATCACTGTCCTGAGCTTCAAAATATCCCAAGAGCAGGTATTGTGCATCGCCTAGATAAAGACACCACAGGTTTAATGGTGGTGGCTAAAACCCTTCAGGCTCAAAACAATATTGTGGAGCAATTACAGAGCCGTGAAATGGGCCGTGAATACGAAGCCGTTGTACAAGGCACCATGACAGGTGGCGGAAGTGTGAAAGAACCCATGGCTCGCCACGCAAAGGATCGAACCAAGATGGCCGTGCACCCAACGGGTAAAGACGCCATTACCCATTATCGGGTTTTAGAAAAATTTCCATCATTTACCCATGTTCGTGTGAAATTAGAAACCGGTCGCACTCACCAAATTCGAGTCCACATGGCCCATATTCAGCATCCATTGGCCGGTGATCAAACCTATGGGGGCAAGGTGCGCTTGCCGAAAGGGGTGAGCAATCAATTGCGCGATGTGCTGCGTGAGTTTCCTCGTCAGGCGCTACATGCCAAGCGACTAGAATTGCACCATCCTGACTCTGGGCGACTGGTGCATTGGGAGGTGCCGTTGCCGGATGACTTTCAAGGATTATTGGAAACCCTTCGTTTAGATGCTGAATTATCCGATGAGGTGGATTATTAAACCTCAGGTGTTCAATGCTGAGTGGCCAGCCCCGGCAAATATCAAAACCCTTATCAGTACTCGAAAAGGCGGTGTGAGTAAGGGGCCATTTTCATCTCTTAATTTGGGCGATCATGTTAATGACAATATTGATGATGTCGTCGTGAATAGAAATCTTATAACGGCTTTTTTACCTGCGGCACCGACTTGGTTGTCTCAGGTACATAGTACAGATTTGATTGAACTCACATCATCCATAAAGATCAATGGTATCCCTGTGGCTGACGGCAGTTTCAGTAAAGAATCTAATCAAGTGTGCTGCGTAATGACAGCAGATTGCCTGCCAGTATTGCTATGTAATAAGCAAGGCACACAAGTGGCTGCGGTACATGCCGGTTGGCGTGGGTTGTTAGATGGCATTATTGAACATGCCATTGATAAATTTGACTCATCAGACCAGTTGCTTGCCTATTTAGGGCCTGCCATTGGCCCCAATGCATTTGAAGTGGGAAGTGAGGTTCAGCAAGCTTTTTGTAAGCAGGATCATAAAGTTGAAAGTGCGTTTAAATCTTCATCTAATCAGGGGAAGTGGCTGGCGGATATCTATCAACTTGCCAGGATCCGTTTAAACAATAAAGGGGTTGCTGGAATTTATGGTGGCGATTTTTGCACGGTGCGTGATGTGGAACAGTTTTTCAGTTATCGCAGAGATGGACAAACTGGCCGCATGGCCAGTTGCATCTGGATTGAAGAATAGATCAATTGCTATTTTGAGCAGTGAGTCGAAATTTCTTTTTTTGCTTTGTTGATTAATTTAGCGCGGCCTTCCACGTCATACCATTCTCGTTCGCCGTTTTCCAAAGTTTTATAAACCCGGCCATTGGCTTCCAGGTCTCTTAGTTGCTGTTTAGCCAGTTCACAGTTTTTAGCTTTACGTTCTTGTTCAGCCACATCTTCTTTGCTTTTTTCTTTGGCAGCATTACGGTTTACGCTATTTTCAAGTAATTTTTGGCGCATGTTATTCAGTTTTTCAGCGGATTGAGATGTGCTAGCTGAGTGAGTTGAATTGACTTTTATTTTTTCAGTCTTGCCTTTTTCTGAGGGAGGAAATTGAGAAAACTGAGTCTGTCCATTCTCATCGACCCATTTATAAACCTGCGCAGTGTGGCCTAAAGTAGCGGCCATTAAACCTGTCAGTAGAAGGGCTATTAGTGAAAACTTCATTTCAATTCCATATTTTTAAAAGGGTTTTATGGGGTGTTTGCAGTCTAAGAGTATCTATTTTGGTGCAAAAGCAAAGTAATACCTCGTCAGTACGAGAAATGTCAAGCAATATCAAGGCTATATAGGGGTTTTGGCTTGACTTAGCGGTGCTGGATGTCAGAATAACCACCCCAAAATTAGAGCACTATCAAACATCATTGATGGGCCTTTTTGTGGCTTCCTGAAGAAATGACCTTTCTTCAGCCAAATTCTTTCCGGTTGCCTAAGACGCAGCTGGATTTAGATAACGCACTACAAGTGTTTTATCACTCCAAATGAAACTGTTTTGGCCAGTTATACGTATTGATATTTAATGCGAGAATGAAAATGCCTTACCAGTTTATGAATGCATGGTTTTCCTGCTTACATTGGGTAAGCAAGTGATGAGAGGAAAAAGCTGTGGAAATGCTTTCCGGCGGTGAAATGTTGGTTCGATCCCTTCATGAAGAAGGTGTTGAATACGTTTATGGCTACCCAGGTGGTAGTCTTTTGCATGTATATGATGCGTTTTATAATCAAAGTGCGGTCAAGCACGTCTTAGTCCGTCATGAACAAGCGGCAGCTCATATGGCTGACGGTTATGCTCGAGCCACGGGTAAGCCGGGTGTGGTCATGGTGACATCGGGGCCAGGTGCAACCAATACCATTACCGGTATTGCCACTGCGTTTACCGATTCTATTCCAATGGTGGTGATTACTGGTCAGGTAATGAGTCATTTAATTGGTGATGATGCGTTCCAAGAAACAGACATGATGGGAATTTCTCGGCCGATCGTTAAACACAGTTTCAGTGTTAAGCACCCAAGTGAGATTCCTGATATTGTTAAGAAGGCGTTTTATATTGCGACTTCTGGACGTCCTGGCCCGGTTGTTATTGATATACCTAAAGATATGACGATCCCGAATGATCGTCATGAATACTCGTACCCTAAAAAGGTGAAGATTCGTTCTTATACACCTCCACAAAAAGGGCATAGCGGCCAAATCCGTAAAGCGGTTGAATTATTGCTTGAAGGTAAGCGTCCGGTAATCTATTCCGGCGGTGGTGTTATTTTAGGTAAAGCGTCAGATCAATTGCGTAAATTGGTTCGTGAACTAAATTACCCAATCACTCAAACCCTAATGGGTTTAGGTGCGTATCCTGCGACTGATCGTCAGTCGCTAGGTATGTTAGGCATGCACGGTTCTTATGAAGCGAACATGGCCATGCATAATGCCGATGTGATTCTGGCCTTAGGAGCACGTTTTGATGATCGTGTTACCAATGCGGTTAATAAGTTTTGCCCTGATGCAAAAATCGTTCATGTAGATATTGATCCATCTTCAATTTCTAAAACCGTTGATGTAGACATCCCAATTGTTGGGCCAATGGATAATGTTTTAGATGAAATGCTAGCAATTCTTGCCGACATTCAATCAGATAAAGCCAATACATTGCCTGATCAAACTGCCTTAGAAAGCTGGTGGAATCAGATTGATGAATGGCGTAAGCGCCATGGCGGCAAGTTTGATAAAAATGAAAGCGGCGTTCTAAAACCTCAAGAAGCCATTGAAGGTTTATGGGAAGCCACTAAAGGTAATGCATATATTTGTTCTGACGTAGGTCAGCACCAAATGTTTGCGGCTCAATACTACAAGTTTGACGAACCTAATAAGTGGATCAACTCTGGTGGTTTAGGCACCATGGGCTTTGGTTTCCCTGCGGCTATGGGCATTAAATTAAATTTCCCTGATGAAATGGTAGTTTGAGTAACCGGTGAAGGTTCCATTCAAATGAACATTCAAGAAATGTCTACCTGCTTGCAGTATGGCATTCCTGTGAAAATTTTCTGCTTGAACAATGGCTACCTAGGCATGGTTCGTCAGTGGCAGGATATGAATTATGAAGGGCGTCACTCTAGCTCTTATATGGACTCACTTCCTGACTGGGGTAAGCTGGCAGAATCATACGGTCATATCGGTATGAACGTAGAAGGCAAAGAGCAATTAGACGCTGCGTTAGCTGATTGCTTTGGTAAATATAAAGATCGCTTAGTATTTGTGAACGTAGTTGTTGATCCGGAAGAACACGTATATCCAATGCAAGTGCCAACAGGTGCGATGCGAGATATGTGGTTAAGTAAGACGGAGCGCACCTAATGAGACATATAATTTCGATTTTATTAGAGAATGAACCAGGTGCTTTAGCACGCGTTGTCGGTTTATTTGCTCAGCGTTCTTACAATATTGAAACACTGACGGTTGCACCAACAGAAGACCCAACATTGTCGCGTATGACAATCACCACTTCGGGTCCTGATCGTGTTATCGAGCAAATCACAAAGCAATTAAACAAATTAATTGAAGTTGTGAAGCTGGTGGACTTAACAGAAGGTGCACACCTAGAGCGTGAACTGATGTTAATCAAAGTGAAAGCATCTGGTGCACAGCGCGCTGAGATCAAACGCACTTCAGATATTTTCCGAGGTCAAATTGTTGATGTAACCGCTAACGTTTACACCATTCAATTAACCGGTAAAACATCTAAACTTGAAGCGTTTATCGAAGCCATTGGCCCTAGCTGCATTTTAGAAACTGTTCGCACCGGTGTGTCGGGCATTGCTCGCGGTGAAAAAACGTTAAGCTTATAAGCGTTAGATTCATACGATCTATCAATAAAAAAACCAGAGCATCGCTCTGGTTTTTTTATGAGTCATTTACTTTAAATCTATCCATTAATACATTAATGCCTTGAGAAATCGCATTAATTTGATCCACAGCGTCGGCTACTTCTTTTGCAGTGCCACTTAGTTCTGTACTAAAACTGGTAATGTTCTCCAGTTGAAGGTTAATTTCTTGTGCGGTGGCTAGTTGCTCTGTGGTCGAATTCGCTATCTCTTTGTTTTTATTTTCAACATCCTTAACCTTATTTGCAAGAGTATCGAGTTTATCCGCAACTTGGCTTACGGTTTGTGAACCTTCATTTGCCTGGGTGGATGATTCAGTAATACTTTTTGCAGTGAATTGCGCCGCTTTTTGTAGTTCATCCATTTTGCTTTGGATTTCAACAGTGGTTTTTTGTGTGCGACCAGCAAGTGTTCTCACCTCATCCGCAACAACGGCAAAGCCTCGGCCTTGTTCACCTGCTCTGGCCGCTTCAATAGCGGCATTAAGGGCTAATAAGTTGGTTTGGTCTGCGATAGAGGTAATGGTTGAGAGAACACCTTTAATATTATCTACTTCAGATTCTAATTGTTTGACGGCTTCACTCGAGTCTGAGAGCTTTTCAACCAGCTGATTGATTTTTCCCGAGGCTTGCCGTGATTCATTGGCTCTCTCAGTTGATTGTTTTGCGGCTTCTTGTGCATCCTGACTGGCGGATTTTGTATTACTTGCCACCTCATTGAAGCTGGCGTTGTATTGTTCCATAGCTGCGGTAACCATAAGGGTCGAGTCTTTTTGGTTGTTAGTATTACCTGAACTGTCTCTTGCAGAGGCCTCTAAAGAATCGGAAAGTGACGTTAAATTGGATGAAGAAATCTTAACCTGTTCAACAATGGCCTCAACTTGCTCAAGAAAATCATTAAAGCCGTCACTGACTTGATTTAATTCTCCAATATTTTCACTATTAACCCGTTGAGTTAAGTCTCCTTCACCATGTGAAATGTCAGAGAATCGTTGAGCGAGTCTATTCATTGGAGAAGACAACTTGTCACTATAATAAAAGGAAAACAAACAAGAGAGTAGAATACAGGCTATCGCCACTTGAATGGTGGATGTGATTTGGTGTTCTTCCATGATGTCGACCCATTTCAAAGCTTCTTCAACATCCACTTCACTTAGTAGAGCCCACTGAACGCCGTCACCCACTGGTACGTTAGAGTAGGCACTGAAAACAGGAACACCTCGATAATCAATGACCTCTTTAAACCCCTTATTGCCTTTTAATGCTTCTTTTACTGCATCCGTTTCAACAGGTTGAACGCCTATCGAGGTACCTTTTGCCGAAATTTTTTGTGCGATGGTTTGTGCATTGATTGAATTGAGCAAGTTGATGTAACCGGTTTTATCCTCTATAAAAAATCTTGATTCAGAAAGAAGATTAAAATCTGCGCCAACAAGATAGCTTTCACCAGACTCTCCAAAGCCTTTGTCTAACCATTTTTCGTTATTAACCATGATCTCATTAATACGGCCAATAGGTAGCTGATAAATCAGGACTCCTTCCAATTTATTGGCAACTATTATGGGTGTGGAAATAAAACTAGCCGTGTTATTAAACGAAGGCCCATATGGTTTAAAGTCAGTTAGAAAGGAGTCACCTGCGTTAAGGTTGTTAGCTTGTTTAAAAGCATCCGAAATTGCAGATTGAGCATAGGGTCCTGATATTAAACTTGTTCCATAATCCAATTCTTTAAATACAGAATAGATAATATGTCCATTATCAGGTTCAACAATAAATATATCGTAGTAGGACCAGTTTTCTAAAAAGCGTGTGAATTCAGGATGGTAACGGGCATGGACCTGGTCATAACTTGTTCCGGTAGACCCCAATTTCATTTTATGTTTTTCACCTAGGGGGTTAGGGTTTTCAGCGATGTATGCTTGCTGAAGAAGCTTGGCATGTGAGCTTAATCAGGTAATTAAAGAATTGATATTTGGCTGAGTTCCATTTTGCCTTAGAAATTCTGCGCCAAATTCATTTTTATAGTAGCGATTGAGTTTATCATTGGGAGCAGAAAATTCGGATGAGTTTGTTTTTATTTCTAAGAAGCTTTGTGTGAACGCTAGGGTCGCCTGTTGTACCTGGTCTGAACTGGCCTCTAATGTTAATTGGTTTCTAACTAAGCTAATTAGGTTTTGAATTTGCCAGACTTTTTGCTCGCGTTTCGCAGTGAGGTCTTCTTTAGCACTTTCTCTGAAGGAAATTGTGGCATCATTATGCAAAGAAATACCCAAAACCGTTGCCAATATTAAAATGGTTAGGGTAGACGATATTGTAAAAGCCCATATCAATCTAAATTTTAAGCTCATCATCGATCCAATTATTTTAGTCTTTAGTTATACGTTAGCCTTAACCAGTAGGTTCTCTTTGGCTTAGATGAAATAGGTATTAGAAACCACCCTAGTATTTCAGGGTGGCGTGAGACTGTTTCAATTGAACATAAAGCATTAATCTAGGTAAATGACTCAGGGTTCACTTTTTGCTAAGTAACAGAACACCAATCACAACCAAACTTAAACCCGCTAAGTGGTACAAGCTGATGCTTTCCCCTAATACTAGCGCCGCTAAAATGACCGTAAATACTGGCCCTGTTGTGCCTGTCACAGCTGCGCGTTCAGAGCCAATTATGGATATGGCAGCACTCATGGCGTAGCTAGGAATGACTGTGCTAAAGAAAGCCAATGCTAGCGCCAATATGTATACCATAGTGGGTAAGCCAATTACCTCATCCACGCTAATATTCACAAAATGAAATTGTGTGAATAGACAGGATGACACCATGGCCGTTGATGTAAAGACACCCACGCCCATGCGTGCGATCAGCGGTTTGCTTAACAGTACATAGCTAGCAAATGTTAAAGCACAGGTAAGCATTAACATAATGCCGGTGGGTGAACCGGTTAGATTTAGCTCCCCTGGCAGCAGTAATAAAATACCCGAATAAACAATGAATAAAGCCAGAATCATTTTTGCGCTTGGCATTTTTTTATCGTAAATGGCTTTGATCAAAATCACTAAGCTTGGGTATGCATATAAAATGATGCGTTCAGCTTGTGCGCTGATGCTTTCAAGTGCTAATAGATCTAAATAACTCGAAAGAAAATAGCCTACAAAACCAATGGCCACAGCCGCAGGTAAATAGCGAATGTTTTCTATTAGGGCTTTGCGCTGAATTAATAACATGGCCAGATAAAACGGGAAAGCAAACCACATCCTTAGCACCATAAGTGATTCGCTATTCGAGCCTAAAGCATACGCTTCTTTTATGATGATTGGTTTAAGTGAAAACATAAAACTCGCAAGTAAGGCTAACATCAAGCCGTTGCGAATTTGCTTTTCACGGGTATAACTTTCTATGGAAGTGGCCACAGCCATACTCCTGATTGATGAATCTGAATTAAATTGGGCTGAAATTAGAAGGGGAGCAATAGTATTGATCGGCTGCTAATGACAGCCGAGACACACAAGGATGCCCTAGCTGAAAATTGCCAGTAGCCACCAAAGCAGTTTATTAGGTGTGTTGAATAACATGTTTGTAATCCTGTGTGTGCGCTTAATTAAAACAGGTCATAGGGAAGATGCAAGCAGATAAATAAATTGATCCTAAAATTTAAATAGGCATACTGAATTTTCATGTTTAAAGGACTAGCAAAGTGCGCACCTTTCCTACACCTGTATATTTAATCACTTTGGCTCAAGCCATGGGGATGTTAACCGCACCTTTGGTCATTTTTGTGGGTGGCTTTATTGGTTTGTCTTTGGCTCCCAGTCCAAGCATGGCGACCTTACCAGTGGCGGCTTTAATTGTGGGCACGGCAATAGCAGGCATGCCTGCCGCTTTAATCATGAAAAAAATTGGACGCAGAAATGGTTTTGTTTATGCCACTTTAGTTGGGTTGCTGGGTTCTATATTGGCGGTTTTCAGTATTCAAAATGCATTATTTTGGGGTTTATGCATCAGTATTTTATTACTAGGGATGCATCTCGCTTTTGTTTATCAGTTTCGCTTTGCTGCTTTAGAATGGGTGGAACCTGATCTAGCAGCGAAAGCCACCAGTTTTATGATGTTGGGCGGTTTGATAGCAGCTTGGCTAGGACCAGAGCTTGCCATGTTGGGTATTGACCTTCTATCAGCCAAGTTTACTGGTACATTTATCTTATTGGCCATCGCCCATGGTTTATTATTATTCATGCTGAGTTTTATAGAGTTTGCAGAGGTGAAATCACAAGACGGACCAAGCCAAGGACGCTCGTGGTTGCAGCTCTTAAAATCACCTGGCATTGCAGCTGCAATTGCTTGTACGGCGGTCGCTTATGGGGTTATGAGTTTAGTGATGACAGCAACGCCCATTAGTATGAGTGAAGTGCAAGACTTTGCGATCAGTGAAACCAAGGTGGTTATTCAAAGCCATATTGTTGCTATGTTTGCGCCATCTATTTTTGCACCACTTATTTTAA
>CAJXIT010000015.1 GCA_913054055.1 uncultured Thalassolituus sp. | reverse complement strand
CTTGTAAAATACCGCTAACAACAGGGTTTTTATCAAAGTTAAATGAGCTAATTTTGCTTGGGTATTCACTGACTGGAAAATCAAGGCTTACTACATCTTCATCAAGCTGTTCAATGGCGGTTGCGCCAAACAACTCACTCAGCTCTGTGAGCTTTTCGCTTATTTGTGGAATAAGTTCAGCGGCCGCTGCTTTTAAATCAAGCGCGTCGTTTTGCCCTTTAAGCATATTGCGCCAATTGGTTTTATCAGCCACGTGCTGTTTAAAGATTACTTCTAATAAACCTGACAGTTGTCGTGTAGCGACCCTTGCAATAGGTAAAGCTTGCATGGCTCCTTGGTCTAACCACCGAGTGGGTATTTGTGAATGGCGCGTTATCCCCACTTTAATGCCGGATGAATTAGCTAGGTAAACAATATGATCTTGCATACAAAACTCATCTCCCCATTTTGGGTCACGGCAAGTACCTAAATCAAAATGGCACTTTCCAGGGCTCATAATGCACGTGTCACATTGCGGGAGCTTTGAAAAACATGGGTAACAATAACCCTGACTAAAGCTTTTTTTGCTTTTTCTGCCACATTCAAGGCAGTGAATCTCCCCAAGACTCTCTATACGTATCGGCTGACCTATCTTTTCATTTAGAGATATTAATTGATCATCTAACTTGATTTGATATTGAGCAATATCGGAGTCATGGTTGATCACCATTTTACGCAGGTGACCTTGGTAAGTTTGAGAACTCATAAACTTTTATAACCTAATTTAGTCAATGATTTTAATTGGCTGTGTATCGCCATCATCGGCTTTCTTTTTATTTTTCTTATTGGTCATGTCCACATAACCTACACGCTCAGTTTCAGGTATTCCCACTAGGTGCTCGTATCGAATCATGGCTTCAAGACTGTATTCTTTTTGCTCAGGCGTCACAACACGACCATCACCCCAACGACCCAACTCCAATGCATCTTTCATGTTCTGATAAATCTCAGGGGTCATACTTGCAATTAAATCATCAAGATTCATATGAATTTCTCTTCTCGCAAAACAGTTTATAAATAAATAACAATACAATGCCGCTTACCATGCCAGTAAAATGGGCTGCATTGGCCATATTACCAAGACCGATTACGGCCAAAACATCAAGCATACCCAGCAGCATCCAAATAACGGCAATCACTAACAAGCCTTTCGGTACATTCAATGGCTTGATCAGTTTTTGATAAAAAAATGCAAAACCAATGAAGCCATAAACCACGCCTGAGAGCCCTCCGAATAATGGCCCATCACTGTATGACTGACTCACATTACTCATTGCTGCAACACTGATCACCAAACCCAAATACCAAATACGGCCCATATTTCGCTCTAGAATCGAACCTAAATACCAAAAAGAAAGCGTATTAAAAATTAAATGCTCAATATTAAAATGTAAAAATATGGGGCTAATGATACGCCAAGTATTCTCTATACCTTCATAATAAAACCAAGTTCTTGGGTAATACTGAATTTTGGCAATCAAAAAACCCTCAATAAATTGCTGGCCCAACTGAGTAATAAGCGCAACGATAAACGTAATAAGCAAGATGCACGTTGTGATGGGGGTACGTTTAAGATTTTGTATGCTTAGGCGGTTTTGATATTGATCTAAGTATTGCTGATAAAACTGCCTAACCGGCTCTACCAAACTTGGGTCTTGCACCCTAAGTTCTATCTGCGAATTCTGTTCCAGCAACTCATACGCTATGTTTTGCTTATTCAGCTGGGCCAAAACGGGTTCAATTGGCACAGAACCATCACATATACAAACTAGGTGCGTCATAGTCTTAAGAAAAAAGTCAGTCCTCTTTTCTATCCACCCTTATCCAACAAAATTTATTAGGGTCCAGGTGCGTCTCGTCGTCCATTCGATAAGCCACTAAACGCCCGTATTTCACTGCACTGTAATCTAAGCAAGCAATATTCGGTTTAATTGGACCAGGGATGCCTTGCATCCAATAATGCCCCATGAAAAGTATTTTTTCTTCTGGGCCGTAGTAAAGAAGCTCTTTACGATCTTCTGGCGTAATGGGCTTCTCTGCAATGTCCTGAGGCAAGGGGTCCGGTTGAAATACGATTTCATCGTAAACCTCTGGCAACTTTTCCCAAAACTTTGTGCGAAAGAAATGTCGAACAAAACCATCTTTTGCGGTAATACTTCTGCCATCGGGTAGCTTTAACGCGGTACCACGAGTTAAGCGATCCACAAACTGCCCTTCAAATGAATTACGGTCCATAGACGCATGCAAAAACTCTTCATCAAGATGATTGCGTCCATAGCGAATTTCCATTTCGCGAATAAGGTCTCTATCCCAGCAAGCATGAACCACTCTAAAGTGTTCAAACTCTTGATAAAGTGGCAGCGTCTTAAACCAAGTTAAATGATCCCGCCACTCCTGAGGATAAGGGTCAAACTGCCTTAAGGTTTCTTCCACAATAAAGGTATTACGAGCCGAATGCTCACGTAAGTAAGGGTGCGCTGCACCTTCTCTGGAAGGCGTGCAAAAGGCTAATACATTATATTCATGATTACCCATAATCAGGTGTGCATGACCATGCTCGACCATGTCTCTAACCACGCTCAACGCTAGACGAATATTGGGACCACGATCAACAATATCACCCACAAAAACCACTTTTCGGCTTTTATGCTGATACACCCCTTCTTTTTTGCTGTAGCCCATTTGCTCTAGCAACTTGCAAAGGGTCTGGCCACATCCATGTACATCACCAATTAAGTCGTACCCCTGAACAGCCATTGCTAGGCATCCCCGTACTGACTAGCCCATCCTAGCTTGGTGCGGCAGGTTTCATAAAAATCATGGTCCATAGGGTGAATCAAGCGTGCCTTATGGGCCATTTTACGAATGGTTACCGTATCGCCAGGGGCTGCTGTTAAGTGCACTTGGCCATCACAACTGATCTGAGGATAGATATCGATGTCACTGCTGATTGTGATTTTCACTTCACTGTTTGCATCAATTACGATAGGTCGACTACTCAAGGTATGAGGAAACATAGGTACAAGTGCAACCGCATCAATCTTTGGATGCATGATTGGCCCGCCACCACTTAAAGAATAAGCCGTTGACCCTGTTGGGGTACTGATAATCATGCCATCACTGCGCTGATGATATACAAACTGTCCTTCAATGCTTAAATCAAAGGCAATCATTCGGGCGGATTTACCAGGGTGTAAAATCACATCGTTCAGTGCCTCGCCGTAACCGATGGGCTCCCCGTTACGCTTCACTTCCGCTTCCAGCATAAAACGACGCTCAGTGATGTATTCACCTTCCAGCACTTGCATCACTTTTTCTTCTAAGTTCTCAGGGCTGATATCAGTTAAGAAACCAAGTCGACCTCGGTTAACCCCTAGAATAGGCACATTTGATTTCACTAAGGCACGAGCAGCCCCTAACAAACTACCATCACCACCAACAACAATGACCAAATCACAAATTTCACCCATCATTTTTGGACTGCATACTTGCAAACCATGACCCATCATCACAGCCGCAATTTGCTCTTCTAAAATGATGTTGATACCTTCGTCGCTCAGGATACGGCGCAATCGCTTAATAGTTTCAATCACTTTGGCACTGTTTAAGCGACCAATAATGCCTACATTGCGAAATTCATCCATTTTGTTTACCACGGTAATCGTTAAATATGGTGGGTTTTATACCATAGATAAGCGGGTTATTGGACTGATGAATACTCGGAATACACAATTTACTGCTCCAACTGTACGCCATTTAACCTGGTGCCTGTTAAGCTCACCATTAGCTGCCATGGATTCCATCCAAAGCTTGAGCATTTCAAATGATGAAGCCCTCTTTATATGGCTTGATCAACTGAACAAAAATCCATCACATTTATTAAAGTATATACAAGAAAACAACCATAGATTACTTGGCAGCTATTTTGAGTGCTTATGGCAGTATTACTTTTTACACGGCCCAAACGCACACTTATTAGATCACCATGTCCAAGTGAGCGACGGTAAGCAAACACTGGGGGAAATGGACATATTGGCCATGCTCCATGACCAGTCTTATCATATTGAGCTGGCTGTAAAATTTTATTTACAATTACCCAATACTTCTGGAAAACAGCCCGCCCATTGGGTGGGGCCTCAATCCCATGATCGCCTAGATATAAAATTAGAAAAACTGCAGCAAAAGCAATTTCCGTTTCTGTATCACCCTTGCACCACACACCTGTTGGCTGAAAAGAATTTAGACAACGATTACACACAGGCTTTGGCGTTAAAAGGTTATTTATTTCGTGAATATACCGCTGACTCTCAACTGACAAAAAAAAGCGCAGAGCAACTACCAGAGGCCTGCGAGCATGGCTCTAAAGGCAAATTGAGTCACAGCCCAAACTTGGCGAATTGGATCCACGCTAAAAACATTCAGCAAGTTTTAGATAAGCAAGAGGCGCATTGGGCAATATTAGAAAAGCATCAGTGGCTTGGGGAGTATTTTGCACAATCTGACGAACAGGTTTCAGCATCGTCTCAGGTTCAAACAACCATCCACCAGCACTTCTATGAAAATAAACAACCACAAAAGATATTCGCACTTATGCTGGTCAAAATGGAAAAAGTTAATGGGGGTTATTTAGAATCTGAACGATACTTTGTTGTTCACGACCATTGGCCTGCACACCCTGAATAGCCCCGTCCGTCTCAAAAGTTTAAGCTGGGACGCAATACAAAAGAGGTTGTATTTTCACCTGTACTTAATGGCCCTGAGTATTTACGAAATGTATCTCGAATAAAGCCGATGCCTAGGGATAGCACCCAATCTTTGGATGTAATGGGAATTTTTTTGTCCACAATCAGTTGCTGACCAATGGTCTGGCCACTGTCTTTATCCAAACGCAGCTTAAATTCTATGCCCCCGTTTTGTACCCAAGAGAAGACATCACCGGTTTTTTGAATGCGCTCGCGCTTAATCGCCACATAAAACTCATCTGTAATATATGGGTTATCATGTATTTTTAATCCTACTCTAAATGACCAACTTAAATCTCGATCCTCTAACTTCTGATCCCCTTTGATCTTCCATTCGAACTCCCCCCAGCGATCGTCCACAAATTTATTTTTACGAATATGTAAGTGCCCATAACTGGCTAAATATCCCATAAAGCCTTTGCTTTTAGTGCCACTGCCATCCAACGCATCATACTTAACCATATTGCCTAGAAATAAAGAAACAGCATAAGGTTCTTCAAAACCCGCTGTGGCGACTTCAACTAAATTCAGTTCTTGGGTGAGCTTCATATCTTCATAAACACCCTGCCCTTCTTCACTTTTTAAATACACACCCAATAAAGGCATAGGGTTAATACTGGCTTCAATCAAGAAAAAACGGGGCACGTAAGAGCGGTAAAATAAATCTTTATATACTTGGATTTCAGAAACTTGACCAAGCTCAGGAATCGGGGAGTCATCTAGGTTTTTGAAGTAGGCAATATTAGTGTAGTAAGGGTCTAACTCGTGCTCCCACTCACCTTCTGAGGCATGGCTCAAAGAACAGCGAAGCAAGATCAAACAAAGCCATACCGCATGCCGATAACCAGCAATCTGCGCCCCCAATAACATCCATCACCCCATATTCGAAAATCACGTTTTCATAATTATGAGTGTAGATGTAATTAGACTAACCGGCGGACTTTATATCTGATTTGGCTAAATTGAATGCGATCACCACCAAGCCACATACCCCACCAATCAAATGCGCCTCAGTGGCCACATGGCCTCCAATGAAAGTGCTCACTGATGCATCGCTATACAAAGGGGTTTGCTCCCAAATTAATTTTGCAGTAATGGCAAGAATCATAAGATTACGTCGCCAAGGCTCCAACCACTGACTAAAAAATGCACCTAAGATTAACAGCCCGTGCAGCACACCTGATGCGCCCACATAGCTGGCAATATTTTCACTGTTCATTAAATAAACAGAAATTAAAACACTGCTTAAAAAATAAAACGCCAACCACTTTAACCAATGGCCTTTAGGCTGCATCCAAGCCAACAATAAAAACCCTGCTCCATTAAGCAATCCATGATACCAACCAAGGTGAACCCAGTGTGCGCTCATTAAGCGCCAAGCTTCACCCGGAAATCGTATTGAAAGATCTAGGCGCAGGGCATCACGTACATCTCCCCCCAGAGCAACCAACAACAAGATGCTCATAGCAATAAAGACTGGCCAAATGGACACTGGATAGCGTTGAAAGAATGCGTGCATTAAAGTTTAACCGAGATCATTCAAACTAATTTGGTCAAGGATAACACTGATTGAGCACAAAGAAATTAAGCCTTAAAAATGGGCTTAAACAAGAGAAAATAAAACAAGGCCGACTATCGAACTTCCTGACCTTGTTTTATACAGAATTAAGATACGTTCCTGTATCTAACCCCTAATAAAAACCCTAGCTAGATATTTGTTGTCTGCCAGATTTCCTAGTTAAATTGTCGGCTTTGGTCTCAACCAAGTTTCACGATTTGAATGCACGGTCTTGACTGGCTGCTAACGCTTTTTCCAAGCCTCCAAAGGCTTTCAAAAGTGATTGGCATAATGGCACTACCCAGTTACAACTCACAGCAAATTCATGGGCAAAGCGCCCTTCTTCTGTTTCCGTAGCCTCAAACGGTGCATCGTCTTCTAATAAGAGTTTTGCACGTTTTATGGATAAGTCATCATGTACTAAAATGCTTACTTGCTCGCGCCACTGCAACGCCATTTTGGTCACTATTTTTCCTGCATCCATGTGTACAGCTAATTCATCGCTGAATAAATCCTGGTTTTTCACCCTCACCACAGCCTCTTCAGCATCCTTAAGTTCAACTTCTTCTCCTAACACCCAGTCTTCTGGCAACAGCTTTGGATCCGCCAACCACTTTGTCATCATATGGCTTGGGCTCACATCACTGTTAACCAATGATATGGGCAAGTTGCCAATGGTTTCTCGCATAAATGCCGTGGTGTCATCTGCGGTTTTGGTACTGCCACCCAAAACTAATAACCAACCTTGACGAGGAAAAATCAATACAGGGACTTTTGACACTTTAGTAAACGCTTTCGGCAGCAGCTCTAGGATTAAGTCATCTTTCATTTGCATGCGAATTTTACGGCTTGGTGAATAGCCTTCGGCGGCCTCAAACTCCTCAACCTTAGTTTGCAGGTAATCGTTAACAACCGACGCTGGCAATAAGCGCTTTTCTTGTTTCAACATGCATAATTGAGCCCCATGAGCTTCATACACAAAGCCTTCACCATTTAAAGGCGGCACCCAGCCTTGGGATGACTGCTGAGTTAATCCACAGGCTTCAAATGGACTGCCTTCTAATTTTTCAGCAAGATCATTGGCCAATGGCTTGTTCAATACATACCAATAAAAATTCCGTACCTGCATACCGCCTCCACCCCTGATGAAAAATTGGGGTGCGCATTATGCAAAGACTATCGCCATCTAACAAGAAGCTTTTATGTGCAGATTGACGCTCTGCTCTTGCAACCCCTTTAACAGGCCTTAAACTGGCTTAACATTCATCATTTAAAGAAATTTGCCATGGACGCTGGCCAACAACATTCACACAACAGTATTTCACTCACTTTGGCCATTATTCCGGTCCTTACTTTGATTTGTTTGCTTGGCCTATCCGTTTATTACTTTTCCGATGACAGCTCATACGGTGCCAATCAAATTGCTTTATTGATGGCCACTGCCATCGCTGGGTTCATTGGTTTGAAGCAAGGCTTTACTTGGCAAGAAATGGAAACGTCTATTATCCAAGGGATTTCCCATTCTATGATCGCCATATTGATTCTATTAATGGTGGGCGCCTTAATCGGTAGCTGGATGCTATCTGGCACAGTTCAGACTATGATTTATTACGGTTTACAGCTCATCAGCGCTAATTGGTTTTATGCGGCTGCGTGTGTTGTGTGCGCGGTTTCCGCCATGAGTATTGGCAGCTCTTGGACAGTGGCAGGCACACTTGGTGTAGCCTTCATGGGGATGAGTCAAGCCATGCAGCTTGATCCAGCGATCACTGCTGGGGCGGTTGTATCTGGGGCTTATTTTGGCGATAAATTAAGTCCTTTAAGCGACACCACCAATCTAGCATCTGCCGTGACTGGCACCGAATTATTTGAACACATTCAAAATCTGCTATGGACGACATTACCGGCTTTTTTCATCGCCTTAGTTGGCTTTATTATTTTAGGGGACAGCAGAGAGCTGGCGAACCAGACTTCAATTGAAGCGACCATGAACGGTCTAAACAACCACTTTGATTTAGGACCTCATCTGTTGTTACCGGTTGCTGCAGTGTTCATTCTGGCCTGGAAACAAGTTCCTGCATTACCCACCATTGCAGCGGGAGCCATTTTGGGATGTATATTCGCAGCACTGTTTCAAGGAGATGCTATTGCCGCCTTTATCTCTGATACAAATATTTCATCTGCAGAAAAAACACTAAAAGCCAGTTGGGTGGCTTTATTTAATGGCTATGTTTCCAATACAGGCAATGCAGATTTGGACAGTTTATTAACCCGAGGTGGCATGAGCAGCATGCTGAACACTGTCTGGTTAATCATCTGTGCCATGGCATTTGGCTCAATCAT
Source organism: uncultured Thalassolituus sp. (assembly GCA_913054055.1). Lineage (GTDB taxonomy): Bacteria > Pseudomonadota > Gammaproteobacteria > Pseudomonadales > Oceanobacteraceae > Bermanella. Next base: position 13,073 of record CAJXIT010000015.1, on the reverse strand, counting down.
GGAACATATCGGCCTTTTACAACGCATCCTGCAAGCCATATTAAGTCGTGTCCGCAGTGTCACTGGATTGATCGTATCCACCGTTTTCACTTGCATAGGCTCTAACGTTTTAACAGCCGATCAATACATCGGCATTGTACTACCTGGCCGAATGTACAAACTGGAATACGCTCGCTATGGCTTAGCCAGTAAGAATTTATCTCGCACCTTAGAGGACTCTGCAACCCTCACCTCCCCCCTGGTGCCTTGGAACACTTGTGGTGCTTACATGGCCGGCACATTAGGAGTCGCAACGCTTAGCTACCTTCCTTACGCTTTCTTTAACTTATTAGGCCCAGTGATATGCATTGCCTTTGCCGTCACGCATTTTCGTATTAGCCCCATAAGCAAAACCGCTTGATAGAACTTTGCTATATATGACCTATATAAACCTTGTCTTTATTTGACCAATGCAGATAATGCCCGTTCACTAAACAAGGGTTCACTGAACCCTAGTACATGTCATCATGGACGGTATCTAACAATAATGAAAACCACAGTCATAGCCCTGCTTTGCGCACTTTTTAGTTTTAATGCATTTGGTGTCCAGGTTTCTAGCGCCCAATTCCCCACCACTACACCAGCGATGAATCCGTTACCTGAAATGCAATTAAATGGCGCTGCATTAAGGGAAATGTATTTATTAGTTGAATCCTATGCCGGCGCCCTATATTTGGAACAAACCAGTCAAGACGCTGACACCATCATCAATAGCCAGCAACACAAAAAGATGGTATTTCATGTGTTAATGAGAAAAGTAAGTGCCCGAAGACTGTCTAACGCATTACAAGAAGCTTTAGTACTCAATATAAGTAAAGAACAACACTCAGATTTGCAGCCTGCCATTGACACTATGCTGAGCTTCTTTCACGGTAATTTATATGAAGGGGATCAAGTTGAATTTATCTATACACCACAAAAAGGTACACAAGTTGTGGTTGGAGGTGAACTTCAAGGTGTCATAAAAGGGAAAGATTACTTTGATTCTATGCTAAAAATTTGGATTGGAACGAATCCAATAACAAGAAGCTTTAAAGAACAAATTTTAGGCCTGGCCACGCTTTAGTGGTACGGATGTTTGGATATAAGTATTTAGTATTAAATATTTACTAATGTTTACTGAAAACCATACCCAGTTCACAAACCTGAGTTGAATCACATCACGCTTAAGCGTATAACAGCCTAAAGCTTAAACAATTATAATAAAGAGCCTGCTATGAAAAAACTCATTATTGCTGCTTCTATTATCTGCTCCGCATTCTTTGCCACAACGTCTCACGCTTACAGTGTTTCGGACATAGATTTACCTGAGGTGGTGCCTGCCAATGCAGAGCGGCCAGAACTCAGGTTAAACGGCGCCTCATTACGAGAACTTTACCTGCTGATTAAAACCTATGTGGGTGCCTTGTATTTAGAAGAAAAATCCACTGACCCACAAGCCATTCTTAATAGTGAAACTCACAAACGCATGGTATTTCATGTGATGATGAAACGAGTGGGTGCTCGCCGCATTGCCAATGCCTTGCAAGAAGCATTAGTCGTAAACCTATCAGAAGAAGAGCATAACGGCTTAACCAAAGAGCTTGAGCAAATGCTAAGTTACTTTAACGGCAAAATGCACGCCGGCGAAGAAGCCGTATTTGATTACATTCCAGGCAAAGGTACCCGTATTACAATTAACGATGAAGTGAAGGGCGTCATCCCTGGTAAAGACTATTTCAAAGCCATGCTATCCATCTGGATTGGTGATAACCCTGTAGGCCGCGATTTTAAAGATGATGTTTTAGGGTTAAACGCTGAAGATCAAAAAACAATGGTCGCAGGCCAATAGACCCGCTAATTCTCTTTATTTCCATAATGGGCAAGAAATGTTTCTTTGCCCATTTTTTTTATCTGCCAATCAACCATGGCATTAAAAGGGTTGAGCAAAGGGTCAAACCTTTGTGTTCCAGTCAAGTAGTTGCAGCTGTGCATCACGGCCTCTAACGTGGAAACGCCCCCCTCAATACTGGATGAACGAACCACGTATTGACTCTCTCCCATGCCTTTTAGAAACACTGATTTTAAGCTGTGTAAACATGGATTTTTATGCCAAATCAGTTTCGCCTTGCGCCAAGTACCATCTAATACAATCAACGTTTTAGGGATGTTTAAAGCAGGGTTAACATGCTCTAAATCCCAAACTTCTCCGTGATCAGTGGGAAATACAATGGCAACGTCTTCAGGACTATGGAGCAATTGAAGCAGAGCTTGGCTCTGTGTAAAGTCTTCGCCCACTAAGACGGTCAACGGGGTCAAGCAGGCTTGAAGAATGGGGACAGTGGCTAACGCCTGTTTTTGCTCCGAAGGGTGTTGTAAAATAACAATCTTGCACGGGGCTTCCAATGAAACCAAATGCTCACAGATACACACAGCAATTGGTCGCTGGCAATTTTCACATATTTTTCTTGGCATAGGCGTTATGCAAATTTTATTTCAGGACAAACACATGCTGGTGGTCAACAAACCCAGCGGCCTATTGTCTCAGCCTGGCTCATTAGATGATAGTGTTGTGCACCGGTTAGAAAAAAAATTCCCATTTATCGGGCAAATACACCGATTAGATCAATCCACTTCTGGCGTGATGATATTTGGGCTCACTAAAAAAGCCCAATCAAAGCTATCGATACAGTTTCAGGACAGACAAACGTTCAAAGTCTACGAAGCGGTGGTATTTGGTAACCTCACCTGTGAAAAAGGGCACATTGATTTGCCCCTAAGATGTGACTGGCCAAACCGACCAAAACAAGAAGTGCATGCCGAAGGTAAACAGTCTTTAACTCATTTTGAAGTCATCAGCTCAGCAGCGATACCAAAAAACTGTACGCGGTTAAGGCTCATCCCTCACACCGGTAGAAGCCACCAATTACGAGTGCATTTAGCCGCCATGGGATTTCCAATAATAGGTGACTATTTTTATGCCCACCAAGATGCCTATAATGCAGCCACGCGTTTAAACCTTCACGCAAAATCGTTACACATTGCACACCCTGTGACAGGACAGCGAATGCATTTTGAAAGCCACGCGCCGTTTTAAGCTTTCACCTTCAAGTTTTGCTCACGGGGCTATTTTAAATGATCAGCGCGCCCTAAATTCCTTGCCTGTTTACAATAAGTGACTTTAACAAGTTTTTAACGCTTAATATTCTGCAGGTCTAAAAATTCTTTTGGTAAAGCCGAAGTGGGCTTACGGTTTTCATCAATGGCCACAAAGCTGAAATAACCTGTTATGGCTTTTTCGCAGCCATCTTTGTATAAGCTTTCAACGTACATATCTACTCTAACCTTGATACTTGTGCGCCCTACTTCTACCACATTCGCAATCAACTCAACCACTGAACCACCCGGTACAGGGTGTTTAAAATCAATTTTATCAGAGCTGACTGTAACGATGTTTTGTCGAGAGAATCGAGTTGCGGCAATAAATGACACTTCATCCATCCACTGCAAAGCGGTGCCGCCAAACAATGTATCATGGTGGTTGGTGCGATCAGGAAAAACAGCTTTAGTGACTCTTGTCTGAGACAACTGTTTACGATTCTCAATGATTTCTTCTAGCGAATTAGCCATACATATTTCCAATCAATATTAACAACATAGCGACTCATGGAATCGTCTTTTAGCGGGCGCTAGAGTGAAGTATAGTGAAGTTTTTTACCAGTGAGAGTTTTTCACCACTAACCTGAATATTACTAATTATCAGATTAGTGGCTAGTTCATTCCGTTTGCTAGGATTTCATGGTTAAGCAAAGGATTAAAGACAGCATTAAAGGTTTAATGCTTCTTTATAGAAGTGACATAACCTGTTTTCTGATCTTAGACATATCTTGCTTTTTAAAACCCACATGTACTTTACGAATTTTACCTTTACGATCAATTAAGTATGACGTCGGCATACCTGGTAAGTCGTACTTCTGTGGTACCTTACCTTTTGGATCCAGTAATACTGGATAGCTAACCGGAAATTGCTTCAAAAACGCTTTTGCATCTGCTTTCTCTTCATCTAAGTTAACCGCTAGCACCTCAAAACCTTTTCGTCTTAATTCTTTACGTAGTTCATTCAATAACGGTAAAGATTGACGGCACGGTCCGCACCATGACGCCCAAAAATCTAAATACACCACTTTACCGCGCAAACTTTTCAAACTCATTAGATTTCCGGTTTTAATTCCGGGCAGTTTAAAGTTAGGTGCAGTTTGCCCAGCCGATGCTGAAAACGAAGATTGCGCAAATAAAATTGCGCAGCATAAGACCAACAAGCGAATCATAGTTTTTCCTTTTATGTTCATATTTAAATTCATAATGTAATTATCCAATAAAATCTTTAATATTCTGTGCAATACGTCTCACGTCACCATCCATATGTAAATGATGGCCGCCACTCATCCATAATAAGCTATAAGGGTTTTGCACATATTGCCAACGTTTTGCTATATGCGTTTCTTTAAACAAACCATCGGTAGCAAAAATACCTAAAACAGGACAGCCAATATTTTTTATAAATGAAACAATAAAGTCCTCAGGTAAACGCACCATTGATGTATGCCTTAAGCGCTTATCATTGCGCCAACTGTACCCATCATTTAACTCATATACAGATCGCTGCATAATCAACTTTGCAGAGTCTTCACTTAACTTCAAGTGACCATTTAACCTTGCTTGAATAAACACATTTAAATCCGGCTTAACAGGTTGCTCAGGGTTATGGTTTTTCATTTGTTCAATGGCTTGTGCAACACGGTCTGGTGTCCCCTCAGCGTCCCCTGCCAGTGGCCCGATGGCTTCAATCAAAGTTAATGTTTTTACTCGATCTGGAAACGTACCTGCATACAGTGTTGCCATGGCAGCGCCCATGGAGTGCCCAACCAAATGGCAATGCTGCCAAGCCAATTGATCCAATATGAGTTCAATATCTTCTATTCCAGCCCAAAAATGATAATGGCTATGTTCAGGAAAGTGGCCGCTCAAACCATGACCAGGTAAATCCACAGCCACTAAATTATAATCATTTAACATAGCTGAAAGTGGTGTGAAACTGGCTGCATTATCCAACCAACCGTGCAGCATCAATACGGGCTCCCCTTCTGGGTTACCCATTTGCATTCCATGGATTTCGATCCCTTTTATACTTAAGGTTATTTCTTTTTCCATTTAGATAAATGCTCTATGGTTTGGTGAATTTTTTCAGCACTTTTTTCTGGATGCTCTAAGGGAAATAAGTGAGAACCATTGAGTCGGTCAATGTGCATACCCACTTTATTTTTCATGTATCGTAACTGCATTGGCATCACAACATTACTTCCTGCCCCATAAATCATAGCGGAAGGTACTGTGAGCGGTTTAAACTTCTTATGTAAGTTATGCGGTAATGTCCGATATATTTTCACTTCTGTATTGGCACTAAACGTTAAGCACACCCCTTGCTTACATGGCTTGGTTCCATGGGTTACGTAATCTTTTAAGCAACGTTCATCTACATATTTAAATAACGACTTACCTTTAAAATATTCTATAGCGTGAGCTTGGCTTTCCCACACCTCTTGACGGCCTTCTGTGCGGCCTGCTGGGGTAATTCGATCAACTAACCCTAACGTTTTAGCCAAGCGTATCACCGTCGAACCAAGGCGGTCTAGTACAGGCGCATCAAGTAAAATCACCTGTTTTATTAAATCTGGCCGAGCTTTTGCCACCATGAAACTTAACACCCCTCCAAGGCTGTGTCCCACAGCAATCACAGGTCGATCATATGACGTCTCAAAATAATGAATCAATTCATCAACTAAGTGCGGCCAATTATCCGTAACAGGAAAATCGGGATGATGGGCCATTTGATCCACCCACCGAACATCATAATGCTCACTTAACGCATCAAGCAGCACGCGATAACTTAACGATGGAAACCCATTTGCATGGGAAAAATGTAATATGTCTTTTTGCATCAAGTTTCTTTACTAATTATTGTTTCTCATGGTTATCCTTACCAAGGACTCACTGGGATACTGGGGGAAGTCACAATATAACCTTCGTCTCTTAACAACTGCAACAGCCCTTTTTGACCTGGCAAGTGCAGTGCTCCCACAGCAATAAAGGCATTGCCTTTTTTCAAAACCGGTATCACACGTTTGGCCATTAATAAATTGCGCTTATCAATTAAGCTTTCACGCAATCGCTTAGCCAGTTCACTGTTTCCTGTTTCCATATTTAAGCTATGACGATAAATCTCATCTAAATTGCCTGAAAGATACGCCAAGATAAGCGCTTCATTTAAATCTTTAAGCTCGGATACATTTTCTAATGTATCTTCTAGTAAAGAGATTTGATCATCGTGATTTAATTCATCAAATATGGATAGCTGTTCTTGCAAGGTTTCTAAGGCACACAAACGTTTATATTGATAATTCCCCCAATGATACAATTGCTCATCAAGTGCATAACCTCCTGTGCTTTCAGGGCGGCTTAAGACAATCATGGCAGCCCAGGGCTTTAAACGATCCGCTTCTAAAGGACTGATACCCACACGATTTAATTCTAAACTTAATCGGGTGAACAATGCCTCCCCTAAAATATCATGCAATGACGCATCTTCAGGCAACAACATCGCCAGCCCGATGCCCACCTGAGTTTGGCGATCAGGTAAAATTTCTAAGCACAACGTTTTTGCCTCATCAAAGCGTCGCTTGATATTAGAGTTTAATTGCTTAACTCGCTTATCATCCACATGAATGGTGCCAAACAAATAGCTAACGGGTTGTTGAGGCTTATGTATTCGCCAAAGTAGCCCTGCACCTACATCCCCGTGAGAGCTGAACGAAGTTAAAAAAAGAAGTGATACGAGGATCAGTGAGCGTATATATTGATTAGCGTTCCGCATTGGGATGCAAAAACCTCTGTTTCAATATGCACAATGGCCGCAGTATCCACATGAATGCCATGAGAGGGACCACCACATAGGTGAGTTGATAATCGACCTGCAAATGTTTGATGGCACACTAGCAATACGGACAAAGATTCGCCTTCTAAAGCCACCAAATTATCCAAGGTAGGCTGAGTAGGCACATCTGGTGTAATCCAATCTACGGTGTGACACTGCTTAAAGGTTACTTGATGTTGTTTAATGGTATCCCATGTTTGTTGAGCCCTTAAATACGGACTAACAAATACATAATCAAATACTTTATTTGAAAGGTTTTGCCGGGCATTTAGATTGACTTGCTCAACCCCAAACGGGGTTAAATTACGAAGTTCATCTGAAGGCGCTGACGATTCAGCCTGCCCGTGACGCATAACATACAAGGTATGCATGTTACTTTGATTGATCTTCTATTGACCCTTCTACTTTAGTTTCAGCGGCAGGCCAGTCATTAAAAGGGAAGGGTTTTTCCTCGGAGTTATAGCTTAAGTAGTTAATGATTTGGGCTACATAATTAGCCAACCCGCCAGCAAATCGGCTTAGGCTTGCATTCGCATCACCCGTTAGCAACACATAAAACCATTGGCACACTGCAACCAGTAATACCACTAAGTCGACAATTCGATAAACGATAAAAAATAACAACATGAACAAACTGCGTAGCCAAAACGACTCTGACTGTAAATTATCCTTCCAGTTCTTTTCCATTGTTATGCCCCTCTAGGCAATGAGAATTCCACATCAGTATTATATTCACCTGTCATAAGCGACGAGGATAATTGAGTCACATCAGCACCATCAAATAACACAGAATACAAAGCGTTTACCAATGGCATGTAGATTTCAATTTCATTGGCTTCACTGTAGATATATTTAAGCGTGTTAATGCCTTCTGCCACTTCACCTAAAGATTCAATGGCTTGTTCCAAACTTTCACCCTTACCCACGGCGTAACCCACACGATAATTACGGCTTAAAGGAGACACACACGTGGCAACCAAGTCACCTACTCCAGCTAACCCTAAAAAGGTCATTGGGTTGGCACCTTGAGAAACCGCAAAACGGCTCATTTCAGCCAGACTTCGTGTGATTAGCATGGCCTTGGTATTTTCACCAAAGCCTAATGCAGCTGCTAAACCAGTGATGATAGCGTAAATATTTTTTAGCGCCCCACCTAGTTCAACCCCGTACATATCAGCATTAACATATACACGGAAAAAATCACAACTTAAGCTCTTTTGAATAAAGTCACGTAGTCGCTTATCTTTACTAGCGATGACAGTCGCGGCTAATTGACGTTGGCCAATTTCTTTTGCCAAGTTAGGCCCACTGATCACACCCACCGGGTTTGCTGGGAAGGTGCCCTTTAGAATATCGCTCATTAGGTTAAATCCCTCAGGCTCAATTCCTTTTGTGGTACTGATCAGCATTTGTTCTTTGCTGACATAATCAACGGTGCGATTAACAAGCTCTCTGAAAGACTTACTTGGGATGGCATAAAACAAAGCCACTGCACCCGTAATGGCACCTTCTAAATCATTGGTTGCGGTGATGTTGTCATGTAATTTAACACCGGGAAGATATTGTTTGTTTTCGCGGATTTGTGCGATTTCACTTATGGTCTGCTCATTACGCATCCATAAATTAACTTGAAACCCGTTCTCAGCTAAGATATTGGCCACTGCGGTACCAAAACTGCCGCCACCTAATACTGTGGCTTTTTGTACGTTTACTTCTGAGGCCATGATTAACTATCTTCTAAACTGTTTACTAAATCTTGGAACGCATCACGATTATTTTGATTCATATCCATCAAAAACTTATGCGCTTCTAAAACACGGTTTTTTACTTCAGCTTCATCAGCTGCCTCCACTGGCAACTCATCTAAATGCTCCACTTTTGAAACCAACTCTTTGACAATATAAAACACCTTGTCGAATCCCATGCTATTCAGAATTCGATTGATATCATCATTGGTGGAAATTATGGTCGGAACTTGACCATAGAGCTTTTTATACAAGATAGAAATCTTGGCTAATTGCCCTAGTGAAGTGCTATCGATGCACTGAGTTTCCGTTAAATCAATAATCACTGTTTTAAATGCTTCATCTTCAAACATTTCATCAGTGTATTTATCTAAGGTACTGCACAAGCTCAACCTTACATCGCCAATAAATTTAACAATGTATATGCCCAAGCTTTGCGCAACGAGAATTTTTCCCGCATCCATATTTATTCTGTCCTAGAAAGTGTTAGCAAAGTTATATCGTCAGGAATTTCTTTGCCATCTTGGAACTTTAATAAATTTTCCAAGTTTTCTACTGTTAACACACCTTGCTCTACCCATGAAAGCAAGCACGCTTCTTTTTCTGCCAAACTGGTTTCTGGCATAACTTCTAAAATACCATCTGAAACCGCAATCAAATCAAAACTGCGACCTAGCTCAATGCTGTACGTTTCGTATTCAGCTTCTGCAAACAAACCCGCAGGCTGACTGCAACCGGTTAAGTATTGTACACCATGCTGATTCTTTAAAATCGGCATGGGAAACTGACCCGCTACACTATATGACATCTGATGAGACGGTAGATCAATCATACCCCAGAATAAGCTCACATGCTTACCTAGTTTTGCATCCACTAGCTCTTTATTAATACGATGAATCACTTTATGGGGCGTCATTAAATCATCGCTGGACTGACGCTTTAAATTACGCCTCAGCCTGTTACTTAAATTCTTCAATAATACTGTGATAAATGCCGATGAAGCACCGTGACCACTGACATCTGCAACAAAAAATACAACCTTATTGGCCGTAATGGGAAAGTAATCTACAAAGTCGCCACTTAAATATAGGCTAGGAATGATGTGATAGTTAAATTCAATGCCGTCTATTTGCGCCTGATCTTCAGGCAACATGCGCTTTTGCACCTCTCGACCAGCCTGCTGGTCTAATCTTAACTCTTCTAGGCGATGCTCAAGTACGGCGTTATTTTCTTCTAACTTGTGACGGTAAGCCTGATTTTCTTCCAGTAAGCGCAGTTGCTTTAAGTTTCTAACCACACTGTGCTCAAGCACTTCTAAATCAATAATCGGTTTAATTAGGTAATCGCTGGCGCCTAAACGCAAAGCTTCAACCACATCTGCCATAACACCGGCGCCAGAAACCACAATAAAGGGTGTGGATGGATTGGAAGCATTAATTTCTTTAAGGACGGCTAATCCATCCATCGATGGCATTCGAAGGTCACAAAGCACTAGATCAGGTTGCTGACTATTAAAGCAAGCAATTCCTTCTAGCCCATTTTCAGCTTCTAATACATCAAAGCCGCTGTCTTCTAGGTAGGCAACGATACTGTCTCTGACAATGGCTTCATCATCTATAACCAGTATTCGACCGCTTAATTCATCCATTAGGCTGGATCACATCTTATTATTTTCGAGGGCCACCTTACATGGCCAAATGGTTCTTCGCAACTGTCTTTATCATGCCTAATCCATCATGCATTGGAACTAATTTCGATTAAATAGTGTGCGAATTGTCACAGTTTTTGCTTAAGTAACAAGGATAGTTGAAACATTAACCAATCTTTGACAAAGTGAGTTCACAGGATAAAACCTTTGGCCACTGGAAGAGGAATAATAATAATGAACCTAGCCGCCGCCTACGAAGAAAAACGTGACTATATTAGAATGCGCGTGGAGACACCGCTGACGCTGACTTTAGATAACCGAACAATCTCTTGCAAATGCGTGGACTTAAGCGGAACAGGTATGTGCATTGAAAGCTCTGAAACCCTAGCCGTTGGTGATGAGGCTGTGGCGTTTTTACCCTCTTACCAAAATCAATTTGAACCATTAAATGCGTGTATTCGTATTAAACGTATTATGGAAGACGGCGACGTGAATTATTACGGGGCTGAAATTATTGAATTACTTGGCTAGCCATAAACAGCCTGATATCTATCTCTGTTTTAATCACTTAAGGTGAATTGCCAAAAGTGATTAAAACCCGTCATCCTCAAAATCGTCTTCGAAATCTTCGTCAAAACCATCATCCGATCCCATTGTCACTTGACCATCATTTACAAGAAAATCTCTACGTTGTAGAAACAAGCTACGGATAAACGAATAGCGATCCCCAGATATAATGCCCTCTGCAGGTATCAGGTCAGCCCTAACATCCAAATATTGAGCGTAAATAGTCCCGTAGTATGCTCGGCTGTCATCTATGGTGTGCACCTTGGGATCAGCTTCACTTAAAGCAAAGGTATCGATGGCAAATCCGCCAGCATCACGCACTGTACTAGGGCCCAGCACGGGTAGCATCACATAAGGGCCAGAAGGCACCCCCCAATATCCCAAGGTTTGCCCAAAGTCTTCAGAGTGTTTAGCCAGCCCAATGTGAGAAGCCACATCAAAAATGCCTAATATTCCGATGGTTGAATTCACAATAAAACGGCCAGTATCCGACAACGCTTGCAAAAACTTACCTTGTGCCAAGTCGTTAATAACGATCAATGGTTCACCTAGGTTACTGAACACATTAGTAATGGCGTCATCCACCACCACAGGGGTCACGTTTCGATAGGCTTGGGCAACCGGTTTTAAAGCATATTGATCCAGGGTTTCATTGAACGCAAACACGTCTCTATTCCACTCTTCCCAAGGGTCTTCTTCCCCTGCAAAAACAGAAAAGGATAAAAATACAGAAATGAGTAATGTAAAGCGCATTAAATACAGTCCATTAAAAAGCCTGCATATTAAATCAGTGGCCCCAACCAAACTCAATGGGTTTTTGTGGGATTTTCATCAGGCATAAAAAAAGCCCCTAACGGGGCTTTTAATTAAATACTAAGTTTGGCTTAGAATTTGTGTTCAAGGCCAACCGCTATTGCTGTTGCATCATCAACACCATCAGCACCGGAAAGGTTTACTAATCCGAATGCTTTAGTAGATTTAGCTAACTTATGATCAACACCAAAAGATAAGCTTGTTGCACCAGCTGCTTTTTGATCACCTGATTCAAATTGAACCTTAGCTTTATTGCTACCCATTTTCATAGAGGCGTTAACAGCAAAGCCTAATTCATCACCACCAACCGATGTATCATCAGTATCAACGTTATTGATTAAGGCACCAAAACGCATATCACCCATTGAATAAATCGCAGTTGCACGAACTACTTGCTCTTCTTTACCAGGGATATTTGTATCAACTGCAACAGCTGCATACAAATCACCTTGTTTGAATACAACATTCGCAGAATATCCATCGGTACTACCTTCACCTAGAACAGCAGTTACAGAAGCCTGAATAGAACCCATTTTAGCAGTGGTATAATTGATGGAATTACCAACTCGATTTTCACCATCTAAAATATTTTTAAAGTCTACTACATCATTAAACAAATCAAATTTACCCTGAGACTTTTTAAGGGGGGTATCCATGACACCCATCTTAACAGTACCCATATCACCATAAGATAAACCAACATAAGCATCACGTTGTTTAAATGGAGTACCGCCACTATCACCATCAATATCAGTTTCATATTCTGCTTGGTAAATCACTTTAACAGAACCTAGGTCCTCACTACCTTTAACACCCAAACGACTTGCATTACTGCTTAGGACAAGTGCCTCTGACCCATCATCGTATGATGTGGATACATTCATTTTACCGTAAAACTTAGACTCAGCTTGCGCGCCAGCTGTTAGGGCCATTGCTGCAACTGCAAGGATTAGGGGCTTCTTCATAGTATTGCTACCTTTTTTGTTTTGTTTGTAAGTGACAGAAATATTACAAAACCTTTGTGACAGTTTTATTACATTTCTACACTTTTGTGACATATTCATGAAGATTTGGTGAATATTCACCCGTCAACTGCATTTATACGCCATTTACGCAGCCTAAATATAGTCTATGGAGGTTTTTTTGCACACTTATGACGTAAACAAGCTAATCCCATACAAAAAAGCCGAGATAGGGATCTCGGCTTGTCATGAATTCAAAAAATTAACAGTATTTAGAGAGCAAATTTTCTATTGATATAATAATCAATACTCACGTATTTACCTGCCCC
>CAJXIT010000014.1 GCA_913054055.1 uncultured Thalassolituus sp. | reverse complement strand
TTTCTTTTCTCCAATAATATGTGTTTGCAAATATTGGATAATATCTTGTTTGCTTAACAGGGATACCTGATGAGCGATTTCGTCCATGGTATCAAATTGGTAGTTTTCACGATCAATATCGCGCCATAATCGATTGGTTTTTTCTTGCAGGTTGAGTGGCTTTTTCACCAAGTTATTAATTAAACCTTGCTGATGAGACTCAAAGTCAGAATCTTCCATGGCTTTTAGTCTGTCTACAAACTCTTTAATGAACTCTAAGCTTTCGTCCAATAATACCTGGCTTGGCGTGGCAGGTGATTGCACAATAAAAGCCAACCCGCCTTGCTCAAGTATTGGGTATGGCGAGGCAAAGACAATATACCCGTGTTTTCTTTCAGTTCGCATATACGTGTAGTAAGGAGCTTTAATGATTTGCCCTAGCAGCCCCAGAGTGGCACGTTCTTTTAAGTCTTTGGATTGTGCTTGGTAATAAAGAGTAATGGCACTGTCACTGTGTTGAGCGTTAGTGGGCTGCATGTCTAAACCAAGGTTTACCTGTTTAACGGTTTTTTGTGGCACATCTACCTTTTGACTGTCCGCTAACAAAACCTGTTGCAGAGTATGGCTGCTGGCCAGCACTTGGCTTTCATCAATATTACCGTGCCCTAAGACCAATGCGCTGACTTCATTGAAGTAATTGGACTTTAATGCCAGTAAAGATTCTAAGCTGGTTTGATTTAATGCGTTTAGAAGTTGTACTTCATCAAAACTTGGCAGTGTTAGATTTTGATTAAGCTGAGCGATGGTACGTTCATAGGGTTTTTGCTTCAGAGCATTTTGATAAGCTCTCTCAAGTTCCTGTTGAGTTTGAAGCCATTGTTCTTGTGTGGGTGTATAGGCTTTAATCTCATTGAGTATTTTTTCTAATAAGACATCTTGTTTATCTCGGTAACCATATAAGCGAATCCCTATGCCACGTGTATGGCTGTATAGACTGTAATTTTGTCCGGCTAATGAAGCTGGATAACTGAAACTATTTAAATGGTCATTTAGTAGGTTAATCCATGCGCTGATTAAAACTTGGTTTTCTGGGCTAAGTTTTGACAGGTTTGAACGCAGGTTTATGTAAATGCTGCTTTGCGGTCCCTTAAAGGAAACGTCTTGCATATGCCAAACGTCCATTGAGTTCACTTGTTTCAGCTGAACGGGAGTGGTTTGTTTATTGTCATCCAGTACAGTGAGATTTTGAGGAATAAATGGATTTTGTTGCGGGATATGTAGCCCATTAGCTGCTTTTGGCATTTGCCAGTGGCTGATTTTTTCAGCGCTAATAGCAGTACTTGCATAGGGGCCGTTAAACCAGGGTTCAATAGAATCTGTTTTAACCCCTGGCATGGTTAAGGTACGTATCAGATTATTTGGGGTAAATTTATTTAATAAAGCTTGAATCCCTTGCTCATTAAATTCCTCCCAAAGGTAAAGGCCTTGCAATATGTCTTTAACATCAAATTCGTGCATATTCATGCTTAAATGCTGAACCAGTTGTGAAGGTCGACGTCCTTCTTGGAAGGTAAAGTGTAATTTCCCCAATTGCTGTAGTTCATCAAATACCCAGTCTTGAACCCCATTATTTTTGATGATGTTGACATAGGCAAAGAGTTGCTCAGTGATATCATCAATATTTTGTGCGCCTTCTTCTGTGAGGCTTACGTTAACTTGAAAAGCCGCATTATTCTTCAAGCGATTATGCAAGCCTGCACTTAATCCTTCTGCCCAGCCTTTTTGTTTCAGCCATGCTAATAAACTGCCTTCCCCTTCGTGACCAATCAAGTGACCAAGGTACTGGCTGGTTTTTTCTTTGTAGTTGTTTAGGGCTTGAGATAATTCGAAAGTAAACGATAAATTGTACAAATCTTTAACTGGTTGAATGCGTATATCCAGTGGTTTTTCTAAAAAAAGATTATCTGGGTAAGGGTCAATGGTGCTGTTATTGTTTACAATGGGACCAAATTTAGAGGTTGCCCATTGCTTTAACGTGGCGATATCTTGCGGACCATAAATGGTAAGTGTCATTAGGTTAGCACTGTAATAGCGTTGATAAAATGCCAGCAAGTCATCACGCACTTTGCTGTTTTTGTTATCGCTTAATGTGTCTAGATTTCCGGTGGAAAAATGGCTCGCGGGATGTTCAGGGTTGGTCACCGCTTTCATCACATACTGCATGCGACGGTAGTCATCTTTTATTTTGGATTGGTATTCACTGTTAACCGCATTTTTTTCACGTTGAACGTATTCTTCAGTAAAAAGTGGCTCATAAAAGAAACGACTGAAGCGATCCAGCGCCCCTTCAAATTGTGAGGCATCCACTTGGAAAAAGTAATTGGTGTGTTCTGCGGCGGTAAACGCGTTATGGCTACCACCGTGCTGACTGATAAACGCTTGGTAATCACCGGCGGTTGGATAGGTTTTTGTGCCTAGGAATAACATGTGCTCTAAAAAGTGAGCAAGTCCCGCACGTTCTTTAGGGTCTTGTAGGCTACCAACGTTCACATCCAAGCTGGCTGCAGCATGGTCAGCGCTATCATCACTGATCAATAAGGTTCTTAGGCCATTATCCAGTTCTAAATATTGGTATTGCTTGTGATCATTTGGGCTTTTAATGGGTTGTTGCATAAAGGTGCCTTTAAAAAAGCTAAAGGCAATTGCCAATATAATCGCGATAAAGAATGTATTGTTACGGGACGGCATATTGCTTCCTTAATTCTTTTTATTTATTTTGAAGCGGTGTTAAGGCTTGTTGAGCCAAAGTCATCATTTTCTCTTGGTCTAAGTTTTCACCTTGAGCGATGAATTGTAAAGCATGGCGCATTTGCTCGTTTTGCTTGAATAAATTCGCCTGCTCTAAGGTAAAGGCGTTATCAATAGCAAGGTAAACCGCTTCCGTTGTTAGTTCATTGACCTTGCCCATCTCAGCTTGTTCCTTAAGTGCTTTAATTGTGGCTTTTGCAATGCGGTTGTAGGCTTGTTCTTTATTCACTTTTTTGACTCGTCAGTGATAGGTAATAGAAGGGGATTTTATCGTAAAAGCGGGAGTGGAACGAGGCACAAATGGCTTTAGGCCACTTTTGTTTGGTTGCGGCCTGATTCTTTGGCTTGATACAAAGCTTCATCGGCACGTTTTAATATGACTTCAACACTGTGCTCTCGTTTACTGGAGGCAATGCCCAAGCTTACTTGGATGTAGATTTCTTGATTGTTTTGAGTCGGTAAAGGGGTGCAAGCTACTTGGGTTCTTATGCGTTCAGCTACCTCCCAAGCACCCTGACTGGGTGTGTCGGGTAAACACAGCACAAACTCTTCCCCTCCAAACCGGCAGCAAAAATCCACTTTCCTTAGTGCATCTTTTAATATACTAGATAATAAGATTAATGCGTTGTCCCCGGTGAGGTGGCCATACTTGTCATTTACCTGCTTAAAGAAATCAATATCTAGCATAATGAAAGAGAGCTCACTTTTTAAGCGACGTGAACGCTCCAGCTCTCGATCGGCTAGATCAAAAAAGTGTCGGCGATTATATAATTCCGTGAGGGGGTCAGTGGTGGCCCATTTCTCTAATAGATCTTGTCGCTCTTTTTCCCTTAAGGCGGCTCTTACTCGCGCCAACAGTACCACCAGGCTATAGGGTTTGATGATGTAGTCAAAGGCGCCCATGTCTAGCCCTTCGGCCACGTTTTGATCGTCAGCATTGGCAGTGACCAAAATCACTGGGATATTATCGGTCCCAGGGTTGCGTTTGACTTGAGCAAGCACATCCAAGCCACTCATGACGGGCATCATGACGTCTAATAGAATTAAATCGATTTCCTTTTCAGAGGATTGCAGAATCCCTAAAGCCTGCTCACCGCTTTGTGCTTCTATCACCTCATAGCCTTCATCTTCTAGATGAAAGCTGAGGATTTCCACATTAGCGGGAACATCGTCCACAACCAGAATTCGTGTCATTTAAGTGTCATACCCATTCATTTATATTAACTATAGCCTATTGTCAGCAATACAAAGGGCTGTGGCTTACCAAGCTTGGCTTGAAAGCCAAACAAATTTGGTCTCAAAAATTAGGGGTGTAAAAACTGGCCATTTTGTGCAGAAAAGTAGGTCTGTCTGACTATACTAAAAATTGGTCAAGGAGCACCCATGAATCGCTTAGTTCTATTTTTTATCGTATTTCCTCAAAGCTGTTTAGGTTTTATACAGACCCAGGTGTCAGTGGCGCCCGCTGGGCTGCCTTGGGAGCTGATGTTGGGTTTATTGCTGGTTTTAGTACTGGTGAGTGGGCTTATTTACTTGTGGTTATTAAATCGTAGGTTGTTGAATTCAAAACATAAGTTAAGTGTTTTATGGCATCACATTCCGGATGTATTAACGGAGGTAGATGCAGACGGGGTAATTTGTGCGGTTAACCAACCCTTATTAGAGGGTTTTTCAATCGAAGATGTTGTAGGCACCAGCAGTTATGATTATTTATCAGAAGACGATTGCGCAGTATTTAGGGACAGTTTAAAGCGGGCTTTAACGCAGGGTGTTGAAGTGGAATATGAGCTTGAGGCCATTTTAGGCAAAGAAAAGCGTTACTTAAGTAATCGTATCATGCCTTTGAATTCTGATGATAATGAACCTAAGGCCTTGGTGATAACATCGGATATCAGTCGTCATAAAGAGGCCTCAAAGATTCTTCATCAAGCCAAAAAACAAGCAGAAGAGACGGCTCAATCTAAGGTGAATTTTTTAGCTCGAATGAGCCATGAAATACGCACACCTTTGGGGGGGATTGTGGGTATGGCGGGTTTATTAAGCGAATGTGAAGAAGGGGGGGAGTACATTCAGCAATACACAGAGCCCCTAGTTAATAGCGCCAATCATTTACAGCAAATCGTAGATGACGTATTGGATTTAGCTAAAACGGATGGCGGCCAAATTCAGCTGGATGAAACAGATATTAGTCTATGGCACGTTCTGGATGATTTAGAAGCGCTATACAGCCCTCAGGCCATAGAGAAGCACATTTCCATTTCGGTTGAATTTACTGAGGATGTACCAAGGTTTATTCGCACCGATGCGTTTCGGTTAAGGCAGGTACTTTATAACTTATTCAGTAATGCGATTAAATTCACTGAAAACGGCAGTATCTCGTTAGCCATTAGTCGTCAGAATGTGGTGGGTAATGACGTGCTTAAATTCAGTGTCAAAGATACTGGAATAGGCATTGCTAAAGACAATCAAAGTGTCATCTTTGACGCTTTTTCCCAAGCCAGTGGGAAAGTTGCCCAAGGGTATGGCGGTACTGGGCTAGGTTTGTCTATTTGTCGTAATCTGGTAGAAATCATGGGCGGTGTGATGGGTGTTGAAAGTGAGCTTAATGAAGGCGCTGAATTTTGGTTTACCTTGCCTTTGCTGCGCGCAGGGAAGACAGAAGCGGTTAACTTGAGCCACTTATCCGTGTCTTTAGCCGTTAAAAATGAAGATAAAGAGGCTTGGTTTAAAGGGTTTTTACAAGGATCCGGTATCAGATTCCAAAATAATAGTGGCCAGGAAGAAACATCTCAGTCTGACTTATTGATAACGGACTATGTTTTGGACGCCGGTAGTCAACATCTATGGTGGCTAGGGCTAGATTATGAATTGCCTGACGCTCATGGAATTTTACTGCAGCCACCTTACAGAAGAGAAGCGCTATTGAATCGAATGGCGGGCTATATTCCTAATCAATCTACAGAGAGTGGGAATTTAGACTATGCTGAAAAGATGAATGAGAATTCAAATAAAACTATACATCCTTCAGGGATAGAAGGCGGTTCAGATACCATGAATATGGCATGTAATTTATTGGTTGTGGAAGACAACCTTACAAATCAAATGGTTATCAAGAAAACCCTAGAAAAAATGGGTTACCATGTTAGCGTGGCAAATAACGGGGAAGAAGGGGTTTCTTCTTTTTTAAACGACACATTTCAAGGTGTGATCATGGATGTGCAAATGCCAGTGATGGACGGCATTGAGGCCACACGAAAAATTAGGCAGGTAGAGGGACGGTACGTGCCCATCATTGCCTTAACCGCAAACGCACAGGAATCAATAGAAGAGGCTTGCTTTGCAGCGGGAATGGACGCTTTTCTAACCAAACCAATCAATCGAGTTGAATTGCAAAGCACCTTAGAAACTGTGCTGGGAACAGAAACTTATCATAAATAGCAGGGCCTTCAATCACTACTGAAAGCCACTATGCCTTTAGAGAAGTGGGCCAAAGGGTAAATATTGATTATCAGAATTTGCTTTGACCCATTTCACCAATTCTCGATTCACCCCTGATTTTTTCTTACATGCCTTAAACACAGCAATGACGGGTGATTTTTCCGCCAAGTCCCAATTTAGCGTGGTTTCTAAACAGGTGAGCAGTTTAATCACGTCTATTAATTGCTCATCATTTAAATTTTCCACCGCGTTTTGCCAAATACCAGCATCTACTTGAGCAAATGGCTGAATCCAATCGAATTCTGGTGTAAAGTTTTTATTTGTTTGAAAATCCGTAGCGCAGCTTAATAAGCGATTAATGTCTTCAGCACTGATGGCTTGAGGTGTTGGAGTGGGTTGCCATGAGTCAACAGTCACATCTGGCTCCATTTATGATTGATTTTGGGTATTGTCCCATAAGCTTCAAGCTAGAAAAACCTATGATTTCGTAAGGTAATATGAAAAAACCACTTTTTAGAATGTTGGCCATCGCCCACTACTGCATTGGCGCTGTGTTATTTTTCACTGGCATTGCAAAACTTCATCTTCGTATTCATGAACTTGCTATGCGTGAACTGCAGCGATCCGCTGATTTGGGCTGGGGTAAGGCCCAAGTGTTATTTGGACAATTGCTTAAGTACCGTGGCGCCACTGCCTACAATAAAATTGCTTCCATAGGATATTTACGTGCATCAGCATCTGAAGGTAATAGAGAGGCCCAGTTCATGCTGGCTGAGGCGTTAACAGACAAAAGCTTGATGGATGTGATGCCAGTGGAAGCCGAAAGTAAAACTGAAAACTCTGATAATCAGTTAAAAGATCCCGTTGCGTTATATCTGAGTGCTGCAAAAGCAGGACATGTCATGTCAGCATTACGATTGAACAAAATTTATGAGCAAGGCTTATTTGGCATCAAGACAGATAATGGGAAAGCTGAGTACTGGTTTTCTGAATTTATTAAGCACGGTAAGCAAAACTAGTTATGTCGAATTTTGATGATATCCGTGCTTATCAAGATCATGAAGTAAGCAGTGTTTTAACCTCCTTGTTAAATGATGGCGACTTTTTGAGTTTTATTGCGCAGCAAGCTCACCCTAAATTGCATCAGTTTTTACCATTTTTAGTTAAGAAAAACTTACAAAAGAAATTAAAAAAGCAGTTTGAAGGCATTAATGATGTCGCAAATTGGCAAAAGACCATCGCCCCTTTTGTGCAGTCGATTATTGATCAAACAATTGATACTTTTAGTGTTAAAGGAATAGAGAACCTAGAAAAAGATAAAACCTATTTATTTATGAGTAATCATAGGGACATTGCAATGGACCCTATGTTAGTGAATTACGCCTTATTATCATCGGGTTTTGCGACCAGTAAAGTGGCCATAGGAGATAATTTATTAGGGCGCCCATTTGTTGCAAAACTCATGCGTTTAAATAAAAGCTTTGTGGTCAAGCGTTCAATTTCTGCCCGTAGGGAGAAGTTAGAAGCGGTGCAGACTCTGTCATCCTACGTGCATGAAAGCATCAAGCAAAATCACAGTATTTGGATTGCTCAAAAAGAAGGTCGAGCAAAAGATAACTGCGATAAAACGGATACGGCTGTTTTAAAAATGTTGCATTTAGCCGGTAGAAAATTGGGCTGGGAATTTAAAGACAGTATGAAGTTTTTAAATATCGTTCCCGTTTCCATTAGTTATGAATGGGATCCTTGTGATATAGATAAAGCCAATGAAATTACCATGGTTGAAAAAAATAAGGTTTATGAAAAAACTAAGGATGAAGATTTTCAAACCATTATAAAAGGTCTAAAAGGTCATAAGGGTAATGTTACCATCGAATTTTCAGCACCACTTAATTTGGAATCCAACCAAGCAGAAGACTGGGCTAACAAAATTGATGAACAGATTTATAACGGCTATGAAATTTTTGAAAACAATGTTCTAGCCCATGAGTTATTAACAGAAGATGCTACTAGTAATAGCCCTATCTTTGATCAGTGGAGCCAAAGATTTTCTGACGTATTGAAACATGATAGTTATTCACAACTGATTAAAAATTATGCTGAGCCAGTAAGGAAAAAATACAATGATGTTGGCTGATAAAAAACTGCCGTTTGGGGTGTTTACGATATCTTTATTTGCTTTGGCTTTAATTATTAGCTTTTGGCCAAAACCTTCGTGCGAACGCTTAGAACAAGATTTAGGCAATGGATTTTTTATGCGTTGGCAGGCACCTGTTTTATTAATCATACGTGCCGATAAACAACAATTTAGTTTTCAAGGTGAGTCAAAAGACGGTGCTTGTGAACAAGCAAGGCAGCAATTCTCTAAAGAGGCTAAATAATGAACCAAGATGACTTAGTGACCATTAAGCCATTAAATAATACCGTTGATTTTGTTCAGGAGTATGTGAATAACGGTGGGACTGAAGAGCAGGCCCAGTCAGTATTAAGTCATTTGCTTGAACTGGCGGTGGGCATGTATCAAAAAGGTGATATCAAAACCATTAAGCAGCCAAATAAAATGGAGCTGGTCTGTCAGTTGAAAAAAGGCAGTCGACGCTTAATTCTTACTGACTGACCATTCAATTTAAAGCGTTGGTGAGCGTGTTTTTCAATGATGCTGGATCAATGGTTTTATCAAACAGTGCACAAACGCCAGCCTGACGAATAGCACTGAGCCTTGCATCGTTTGATTCACTGGTAACCATTAATACTGGTAAGTGAGAAAACTCAGACCCGTGTAAATATTCCGCCAGTTCTTGTCCGTTCATTTCCGGCATATTGTAATCGGTGATAATAAAATCAATGGGCTCATTTCTGAGCATTTCAATAGCCGATTTACCATTATCCGCTTCTACTAAGCTTTCAACACCGCATGCCATTAACAGTTTACTAATATGCCGACGTGCAGTTGAGGAGTCGTCAACCACTAGGCCTTTTAGTGTATCCAGATCAAAGTTTTCCAGTTCTAAGTTTGAAACTTCTAGAGTGTCTTTGGCTGCAATGAGCGCAGTTCGAAAGTCACGGCGGTCAAACGGTTTTGGTAATACTGCAAGCACACCCGCTTGTTTGATGGGATTGATCATATTAAAGCTGGTCTCACTTGAAACCAGCATAAAATTAATGTCCATGGTATTGGATTTTGCACGCATGGATGTGAGCAGTTCAATGGCTGTCATATCATCGAAATACATGGTGCTGATGACCAAATCAGGGTGGCAACTATCAAGATAAGATATGGCTTCATGGCCACTTTTTACGATATCAATTTTACAAATACCTTCATCACTCAATACCTGTTTCAGAATTTTGCTCTGTGTATGAGAGGGCTCGATTAACAGAATGGTTAAGTCTTTAATTTCTAGGGACATATACTCACCTTAAGTCGCATGATTTAAGTATAGATCAAAGCTTCATTTCGGCACGAAACCTGTTGATTGAGCTCTCTATGATAGGGGGGTTAACAAGAAGATGATTGTGAGTGGATTGATCGAATGAGCTAATGACTAGGCAATAACTTGGTTTCTACCCGCTTCTTTGGCTTTATATAACGCCTTATCAGCGGTTTGTAATAGGTCGGTAGGGGCTTGGTCAGACTGTTTTTGAGCAGCTCCGATGCTCACTGTTACATGACTTTCTGCGTCACTGAATTCATGGGGTATATTGGCTTTAGCCATGGCCTGAATGAAGCGACTCCCTACCAATTTTGCCCCCTCAAGGTCAGTATCTGGGAGCAGTACCACAAACTCTTCTCCGCCGTATCGGGCTAATACATCAATGGGCCGTTTAAGCTCTTTTTTAAGAACCTGTGCCACTTCACGAAGACACTCATCGCCTTTGATATGGCCATAGCCATCATTGTACTTTTTGAAAAAATCGATATCCATTAGCAGGATACTTAAGGGTGTATTGCGTCTATCGTGATCCTTCCAAAGCCGGTCTAACATATCTTCATAGCCCCTGCGATTCATCACTTGGGTCAAGGCATCAAAGTGTGCGACTTCATCCAGTTTTTTATTAGCCTTAAGCAGCTCAGATTGCACACTGGATACTCTCAGCATGGCTTTTGATATGGCAACCAGCACGTCTTGGTGCACAGGTTTGGTAATGTATGCGTCGCCACCCACATTTAACCCTTCCACCAGATCGGCAGGGTCGGTTCGCCCGGTTAAATAAACAATGGGAACCCAGTTATCTTGTAGGAAACCGCGAATGGCTTTGCAGGATTCAAATCCGTTTAAACCAGGCATTTCGACATCCATGATGATTAGGTCTGGAACCTGCTCGGACACTTTAATGAGCGCTTCTTCTCCAGAGGCGGCTAAAACCACGTCACAGCCCAGTGGCTTTAGGTACTCTGAAATGATGGCTCTCTGGGTTTGAGAGTCGTCCACTACCAAGACTAGGGGCATGTAAGTTTCCATTGGATTCACTATTTATAGGTTAGTAAAAATATAGAAATTTGCAGGTTTATCTTATGTTGCAACGTGTTGTTTAAACTGGCTATTTTTAACTAATCCGTCAAGCAAGCATGAACTTTGGTATGCTAGGCTTAATTAATAGAATAAGGGTGCTGCCAAATGGGCGATACGAGTAAACTGAGCAAGCAAGCGACACTGGCTTCTGTTCTAGTTGCATTGGTTTTAATCATTACCAAAACATGGGCGTATTTGGTCACTGGGTCTGTTAGCCTTTTAGGCTCGCTATTGGATTCGTTATTAGATGGCATTACGTCTTTAATGAACTTTTTTGCTCTGCGTTTTGCGCTTGCCCCTGCAGATGATGATCATAAATTTGGACACGGTAAATTAGAATCCATTGCAGCATTGGCTCAATCAGCGTTTATGATTGGCTCGGCCGTGGTTTTAGTTCTGAATAGTTTTGATGTCATGTTTGACGAACGTCAGGTGGTTGCAAGCGAAGTGGGCATTGCTGTGAGTGTACTGGCCATTGTGCTAACTCTTTTGCTGGTGGCTTTTCAGAAGTATGTCACGTCAAAAGTTCGGTCTTTGGTGGTAGAGGCGGATTCGCTGCATTATCAAGGTGATTTGTTGATGAATTTGGCTGTGATTTTGGCCTTGGTATTTGTGGATTTTGGCATTGTGTGGATGGATGCGGTTATGGCCATCGGCATTGGTATCTTTTTATGTGTGAGTGCTTGGCAGGTAGGCCGTAAAGCGTTTGAGGATTTGATGGATCAGCATTTGCCTGAAGTAGAAGCGCGTATTTTAGAACTGGTGAAAACGGCTCCAGGCAGTGCAGGTTGCCATGACGTGCGATGTCGTCAATCTGGACCCAATTTATTTGTTCAGTTTCATTTAGAGATGGATGAAGATTTGCCCCTTTGGTCTGCCCATGAGATCGGGGATCGAATTGAAAAGCAAATTAAAGACATTTATTCCAATGCGGATGTGATCGTTCATTTAGACCCGGTAAAGTTTGATTGATGATAAAACCGATTAAAAGATTCTATTTTCTTTTATTGATTGGCTCTCCAGTCTCAGTTTTGTCTGCACCCGTTCAACCAGATTCCGTGCAATTGGAACCTGAATCTCCGAATGTTGACTATCAACCCGTTTACGAAGAGCTGCTTACGAATGATGAGGTCAGTGTTTCAGAAGATGGCGTGTTGGATTGGTCTCAAAAATTAGTATCAAACTATATAGAGAGTCTAAATGATGGGGTCGATTCCTTTTTTATGGGGGCGTTCTTTGATGACGAAACCATTGAGGATGAGTCATCAGGCAGTAATGGCCGTTTGTTTTTTACCACTCGTCGTGTGAAAGATGAAGGGGTGGATTATCAAGCAGGACTCAACTTGAAAATCGTACTTCCTAAAACTCGTGATCGACTTAAGCTACTGGTTGAAACGGATGAAAACGAAGACGGCAGTGCGGAAACGAATGTATTGGGCACCACTGATAATGTGACTTATTCCACCGCCATTCGTGTGGAAATTCGAGACGGACGACGCTGGAAAACCAGTTTGGATAATGGGGTTCGCTGGTCTGGAGAGCCTGTTTACTTTAGTAGAATACGGGCAAGACGAACGGATTACTTTGATGATTGGCGAACACGAATATTGCAATCTATTTATTGGCGAACAGATATTGAGTGGGGAGCAAAACTGGATATCAATGCTTTACGCCCTTTAGATTTTACTCGCCACTTCAGCATGGGCTTTAAGGCTGATTATATACTGTCTGATGATATGGCTGATCTAGAAGCCAGCGCTTCGATTTTTGATGAATTAAGCCACCGCTCAGCGATGTTGTATCGAGTTGCCGCATTTGGAGATACAGAGCGTCTTACTAAGGTGAATGATGTGGTTCTGAGTGTGGGTTATCGACGAAAAATCTATAAAAGTTTTATTTTTGCAGAGATCACACCAGAAATTGGGTTTCCAAGAGAATTGGATTACAAAGCTACACCTGCATTAAACTTCACATTAGAGATGATTCTAGGTTTAGAGCATTAAAAAAGCCATGAACAAAAAAGCCCTAACAAATTATTTTTGTTAGGGCTTTTTATTTAACTATTCAAATACGAATAGGATTAAACACCTTCATTGGCGGTGAACATTCCATCAAATAAAATGGTAGATAAATAGCGTTCGCCACTGTCTGGTAAAATCACAACAATGGTTTTACCTTGATGTTCAGGTTGCTTTGCCACTTTTAAAGCGGCAGCAACGGCAGCCCCACCTGAGATACCACATAAAATCCCTTCTTCAGCCATCAATTTTTGTGCGGTATTAATGGCTTCATCTTGATCAATGGGCTCAACCTGATCAATCATGCTTAGATCTAAATTGTCGGGGATGAAGTTTGCGCCAATGCCCTGGATTTTGTGTGGAGCAGGAGCGATGTCTTCACCATTACGAGTTTGCGTGATAATAGGAGAGGCTGCAGGCTCTACGGCAACACTGGTAATGGCTTTGCCAGCCGTGGTTTTGATGTAGCGGCTTACACCAGAAATGGTGCCGCCTGTTCCAACGCCTGCAACCACCACGTCAACTTCCCCATCTGTGTCTGTCCAGATCTCAGGGCCTGTGGTGGTTTCATGAATGGCTGGGTTAGCAGGGTTGCTGAATTGCTGTAATAAAAGGCGTGAGTCTGGTGACTCATCAACCAATTCTTGGGCTTTAACCACCGCCCCTTTCATTCCTTTAGGGCCTTCGGTCAATACAATATTGGCCCCCAAAGCTTTCATGATTTTACGACGCTCAATGCTCATGGTTTCTGGCATCGTAAGTGTGACTTTATAGCCTTTGGCTGCACCAACAAACGCTAATGCAATACCGGTATTACCGCTGGTAGGTTCAACAATTTCCATTCCAGGTTTTAGCACGCCATCTTTTTCCGCTTGAAGGATCATGTTAGCACCAATGCAGCACTTAACAGAATTGGGTGGGTTGCGGCTTTCAATTTTTAATAAAATGTTAGCATCAGTGATTTTATTTAAACGAACTAAAGGGGTGTTGCCGATAGATTGTGTCACGTCGTCAAAAATATTCACGGTATGGTCCTTATGTGAAGTTGTACTTAATTGAGTTCAGGCATTAAAAAAGGAGCCTATGGCTCCTTAGATAAAATATCAATGCTTATTTGGCAGTATTAATGCTTTAGCGGCTGTTGTACTTCATTAGAAAGTAGCTGGCCAATGAGTTTGTCTTTTTCTAACCACATCTCATGTGTCCAGTTTTGAATTTCTAGTTTGAATTCGTCATCATTATTATAATCTTTCTCACAGAAGTGGGCAGGGATTTGCACATTTTCAACTCTCACTGTGATGTTTTTTACTCGGCCGAATAAAAAGTCAACAAACGTTGGAATGCCATCAGGGTAAACAATGGTCACATTCAACAAACTTTGAAATTTATCGCCCATGGCGTTCAAAGCAAAGGCAATGCCGCCAGCTTTAGGCTTTAATAAGTGGCGATATGGTGACTGTTGTTTGTTGTGTTTGGATTGAGTAAATCGAGTGCCTTCTAAAAAGTTCATCACACTGGTTGGTATTTGTGAAAACTTCTCACAGGCGGCTTTGGTGGTTTCTAAATCCTTACCTTTCATTTCTGGGTGTTTTTCAAGGTAGCTTTTGCTGAAGCGTTTCATAAATGGAAAGTCTAAAGCCCACCAGCACATGCCCATAATTGGAACCCAAATTAATTCTTGTTTTAGAAAAAACTTAATAAACGGAATTTTGCCTCTGAAGATGTGTTGCAGAACTAAAATGTCTACCCATGATTGATGGTTGGCACTGACCAGGTACCAGCCTTTCGTATCCAGGTGTTCAACCCCTTGCACATCCCATTGGGTCTTTTGTGTAAGGCTCATCCATCCAGAATTACAAGCCACCCAACTTTTGGCGATGGCAATTAAAATAACGTCAAAGCCCTTTCTTATAAAATTGATTGGAATGAGCAATTTGATTAAGGCGAAGCTGATTAAAAACCCACACCAGAAAGCAACATTGCAAAGCAATAGGAAAATAGCAATGGAACCCACTAAAAAAGTGGGTAGAAAGTTTAACATCTGTTTACTCGAGTGAAGCTTGAAAATTAATTAGATTTTACCCTAGCTAACCTGATTTTGGTTAGCTATTTAGGCCATATTTACTGACTTTAGTGTCCAATCTTAATTAATTTGTTGCCTGTATGGCGGTTAGGGCAATGGTGTAAACAATGTCCTCAACCAGTGCTCCGCGAGACAGGTCGTTTACTGGTTTTGCCAAGCCTTGAAGCATAGGACCGATACTGACCACGTTAGCACTTCGCTGTACGGCTTTATAAGTCGTATTACCCGTATTTAAGTCTGGGAATATCACCACACTGGCTTTACCAGCCACTAAACTATCAGGTGCTTTAGATTTTGCAACACTGGCAGTGGTGGCGGCATCGTATTGCAGTGGACCATCAATTAATAGGTTGGGATTTCTTGATTTAGCGGCGTCTGTGGCGGCTCGTACTTTTTCCACATCACTGCCAGTGCCAGAAGACCCTGTGCTGTAGCTGATCATGGCGACTTTAGGTTCTATGCCAAATGCAGCGGCGCTGGCGGCACTTTGTAATGCGATGTCGCATAGCTCATCCGAGGTTGGATCTGGGTTAACCGCACAGTCTCCGTACACCATTACTTGTTCCGGTAATAGCATGAAAAAAATGGATGAAACCAATTTGGCATGTTTGGCCGTTTTAATCAGCTGTAAGGCTGGGCGTATGGTGTTTGCCGTGGTGTGAATGGCACCGCTTACCAGTCCGTCTACTTCATCAAGGGCTAACATCATGGTGCCTAGCACCACCGTATCTTCTAATTGAGCAAGAGCCATAGGTTCGGTTAGCTGTTTATGTTTACGCAGTTCTACCATTGGGGCCACATATCTTTGGCGAATATCTTCAGGGTTCAAAATTTCTAACCCGTCGGGCAGTGTAATGCCTAGATTACTGGCAAGGTGTTCGATGCGCTCCCTGTCTCCAAGTAATACGCAGTTAGCAATGCCCCGTTGCTGGCAAATGGCAGCTGCTTGTATGGTTCTGGGCTCTTCACCCTCAGGTAATACAATGCGTTTATTTGCCGCTTTCGCTTGCTGAACCAGTTGATAGCGAAATGCGGCTGGGCTCAAGCGAACTTGTTTCTCTATTTGTAGGCGGCTTTTTAGGAATTCGCTATCAATATGGCTTGCCATATGTTCCATAATATTTTGCACGCGCTCTGGGTCATCAGCGGTAACGGCATCGTCCATATGGGCTAACTGAGTGGCTATCTGATAAGTGTCAGCTTCTACTGTGAGTATAGGAAGATTGCTTAAGCTGGGTTTTAACAGGTTCATGACTTGTGCATTGGGCGTTAAGTTACTGGTGAGCAGTAAACCGGCAAGCGGTACACCGTTTGCTGCAGCAACAGCGGATGCCAAAATGATATCGTCACGATCACCCGGTGTAATAATCAATGTCCCTGGTTGCAGTGAGCTAACCATATTCTTCATGGTGCGTGCGCATAAACTGATGCGTTTTACTCGGGCACCATCTAATCCGTTTTCACTGATAAATTGCGCCTGAAGATACTGACCAATGTCTTTTGTTAAAGGGGCCACTAAAGCACTGTTCCAGGGTACGGTGCCAATGATTTTAAAGTCATTATTTTCTAAGGCAGAATATTGAGACAAAGCAAGCGCGGTGCTTGATGGATTAGCTTCTGTTATGCCGTGACTTTTAATAGGAATCGCAGGATTTTTTGGGGCGTTCACTTTATTTAAAATACAACCCAAAAGGTTTGGATTTTTTTCCCCGCCGTATAAACTTTTTACCACGTCTAAATGCTGCTTTAGCGCGTTGACATCACGGTCGCCAGGTGAGGCCACAAGAATGACATCAGCATCCAGAGTTTTTGACATTTCAGCGTTAAGCCGAGCAGCATAAGGCTCATTTCTATCAGGCTCTAGTCCTTCAATGATGACCACATCCGCTTCTTTTCTCACCGCTCTGTGCATGGCGATGACTTCTTCCATTAAGCGATCTTGTTGACCATTGCCCATCATATTCTGTGCTTGTTTTAAGCTAATGGGATCGGGTGTTTGAATGCCTGTTGCTTGCGTTAAAAGCTCAACTGATCGCTGACGAGTGCCTGCCTCTTTACTGGCAATAGGTTTGCAAATGGCCACTTTCAAGCCAAGCTGATCCAAAGTGCGAATCAAGCCAAGACTAATAGATGTGAGTCCACTTTTTATTTCTGTTGGAGCAATAAATAACGTGCGCTGCATGGTGTGGTATACCTATTTACGGCTTAAGCGTGTGACACTAAAGTGTGTGTATCTTGTGCAATCATCAGTTCTTCGTTGGTGTTGATTACCAAAGCTAATGTGCTGTCATTCGATGAAATCTGACCAATCTCATTGCCATTTTGTTTATTAAGATTGCCATCGAGTTTGAAGCCTAATACAGCAAGGTGTTCTAAAATGAGGCTACGGCTTAAACGATCATTTTCCCCTATGCCACCCGTGAAAATTAAAGCATCAATCGAAGGTAGAGAGACGGCAAGGGCGCCTAAATAGCGCGCCACTTTAAATGCAAACACTTCAATGGCTAAGTTAGCTTGCTCATTACCTTGTTCAGCCGCTTGCTGGATTTCACGCATGTCATTACTGAAACCAGATATGCCCAATAGGCCGCTTTTTTTGTTTAGGATAGTCATGACTTCGTTAAGAGATAGTGATAGTCGATCACACAGAAATTGAATCATGCTTGGGTCAATGTCACCACTGCGAGTGCCCATTGCCAATCCCTCTAACGGGGTAAGGCCCATAGAGGTGTCTACGCTCTCTCCATTTTTAATTGCACAGGCGCTGCAGCCATTACCCAAGTGAGCCACTAAAAAGTTCGATTGGTTATTGGGCTTGTTTATTAACTCGGATGCTTGCTGGCTAACATACCGAAAGCTAGAACCATGAAAACCGTAACGACGAACGCCTTGCTCTTGGTAAAACTCATAGGGAAGCGCATACAGATAGGCGTGTTGCGGTAACGTTTGATGGAAAGCCGTATCAAAGACAGCCACTTGCGGTAAATCAGGCAGCAATTCCAGCATGGCTTTAATGCCCAATACGTTCACAGGGTTGTGTAAGGGGGCCAAGTGATTAAGTTGTTCTAGGGTCTCAAGAATATTATTCGTCACAATAGTAGATTGACTAAAGCGTTCGCCACCGTGAACCACTCTGTGGCCAACCCCTGTTAACGTATTCAGAAGCTGATATTTTGTTAATAGATCAATCACCCCAGAGATAGCAGCCTGATGATCGGTGCCATTAAGTTGAAACGAATTTTTTTTCTGATCGTCTTCGTAAGAAAGGCTGGCTTGCTCGCTGCCCAGGCGTTCGGCTAAACCTTGAAGGCTGCAATGGCCGGTAGCCGGATTAATGACGGCAAATTTTAATGAGGAACTTCCGCAATTGATAACAAGCGTGTTTTGAGTGGCTGATGCAGCTGCTAGATCCATAAACTGGACGTGTCCTTACTGAATTTAGGGTTTAAACTTTTTGCATGTGAAGAGGTGCTTTGATACTGGCTGGTAAAGCTTGCTCTATGGATTTTAAAACGGAGATGGCTTCGCGGTAGGGCTGTTTATCTGGGCGCTCTAATACAAAACGCACACTGGATTGGTAGTTAGAACCGCAGCGTTCACAGCGTTCAACTCTCGCGCTCACTTCTCTAAGTGAGTGTGGGCCGGCAGACATGTTAATGAAAATCATCTGACCTTCTTTTAACTTATGGCGGCTGTTAAACGTCATGTTAAAGCGATTGAATTTAATGGCTTCAGCTGGAGAGGCTTTTTTAGGGTTGCCTAGCCAGTTAACGGCGCTGACACTTAGTTCCATAAAGTACCCTTATAAGTAATGCCTTCTATTATCAACATTTTAGTCCATATAGCCTAGTCACAATGCCATTTAAAATGGCTTTTTATTAAAAATGGGGCCCAGTACACTCAGGATGAGTGATTATCCGCCCACTTGCTTAACCTGGTGCCCTTGGTCTTGAAGGAACTTAATGCTTTGCTCAGCCAAATCACCTTGTAATTCAATGACCCAGTTTTTCACTGCACCGCCACAGCCAAAGCGCTTTTTCATTTTCTTTAGCAGGTCGCTCAGTGCTTTTTTATCACCTTCAACACCGGTTATGGTGGTGACGGTTTTTCCGCCGCGGCCTTTTTTCTCTCTTTGCACACGAACGACGCCATCGGACTCAGGGGCTTGAGAGGCTTTGCAGCTGCATTGGTCTTTTGGGTTTTCACAGCCTGGGCACAGTTGGCCAGTTTCAGTGGAGTAGACAAGTGCCATGTATTGTTCTCATAAACAGTGTAAAAGGCTAAGTTTAAAGTTTTTTTATATAAAATGCATGGTAATGATTCTGGGTTGAGGATCTCTGCTTTTAGATTTTTTTGTTATTAGAGGCAAGCGCATATATCGCTATTTTTTCAATTACATTAAAGTTGCCCATTAATAAAAAACAAAAAAATGACGTTCTTTTACAAGGACAAGTGTTTAAAAATCAGACACTTGGCGGTAAATGAGTGTTGTAGGGATAATTGGGACTCTGTGGATACACGCGTTTTTGTCAACGTCCAAATACAATCTGATTCATTGAAATCGGCCATTATTACTTGGCTGCATGATTGTTCAGGGTTGGCGTTGGCGTCAGCTGAACAAACCCCTTTGCTTCATATTTGGGATATGTCTGCTTTTTTATATGAAAAGCAATTAGACAATAGCCTTCCAAAAGGCGTAGTGGTCATTGGTGAGGCCAATGAATCTCAAGAAAAACAAGTATTGCTGAGTGGCGCCTTGGATTATATTTGTGAAAGCACGTGTTTTGAAGTAACCGCCCTTAGGTTATCCATGCTGATACAAAATCAGCAATACCTTCACCGTCTCGAAAGCCTTAGTGTGACGGACACCCTAACTGGCTTGTTCAACCGTCGTAAATTTGATCAAGAAGTGAATGTCTGCTGGCGGCAGGCCATGCGACATCAGCTGCCTTGCTCTCTTTTGATGTTAGATGTTGATCACTTTAAAATGTTTAACGATACATACGGCCATTTGGCTGGTGATCAATGTCTCAAAGAACTTGCCAACGCATTTCGTCAAGAAGCGGTTCGGCCACACGATACTGTGGCCCGAATTGGTGGCGAAGAATTTGCGATTATCTTGCCGGATACCGATAACAAAGGGGCTGAGCATGTAGCTAATCGCATCATTAAGCGTGTCGCTAAGCTAAACATTCTTAATGAACACACAACCCTTGGCTGTGTGACGATCAGTGTTGGGTTATCAAGTATTATTCCTAAGGCAGGAGACAACATGGAAATGTGGCAGCAAGAAGCCGATGATGCTTTGTATTTTGCAAAAGAGTCCGGCCGTAATCAAGTTAAGGCTGAAGTGTCAGGTCAAAGCCAGCAAGAGACTTTGATTTTTTAAATTTCGCCAAATCAACACCTGCATACATACCCACAGTGATTCATTCGCTTTGTTATTTAAATACACTTTTAGCTTGATCCAGTAACGGCGCTAGTTGGGCCTCGGTCTGGGTTCTCAGTATTTCGTTGCCCAATAATTTAGACAAGGCTTTTAAGCCCTCAGATACCTGCTTTCCTGGGCAGGCAATGGTTTCATACTCGTAGTGGTGATCCTGTACAGATACCTTGGTTAGCTCTGTAATTTCCTGCTGTAGAATGCGAACCATATTAAAGCATTGGTTTTTAACTGAGATAGTTGGGCTTTCCCAGTATACGTTTTCTAATGCATCCACAAGGTCGGCTACCAGTACAGTGGCTTTGGCTATGGTAATACTCATTTAAGCACCCAAATGATATGAAATACTTAAAGTTTAGTCGCTCTTGGGTGAATTGCTGAAGGATTCTGTAATCACTTAATTTGAAATAGGCTATTTTGACTTTTTACGGATGTATAAGGTTTTAGACGCCTTGGCAACTAGGGTTCCGTCATCCGACAGGATGTCCACTTGGAAAGTAGGCAAGTATTTTTCATTGTTTTCAGTTTTGCTTTTTATCTCCTGAATTTGCTCGGGAGTCACATTGAATTGTGCGGTAACGGTGCTTTTACCTGGGGATATAAACTGAATATTCGCCTCAATATCCCACACAACATAATCTCGACCCAATTGATTCATGACCAGCAGCATGAAAAAGGGGTCGATCATAGAATACAAGCTGCCGCCAAAATGTACGCCTACATAGTTGGTATTAAAGCCACGTAATGGCATTTGAACCGTGGCACTGGAAAAATCATCCGCTAGCTTTGTGACCTTAATGCCTGCCCCACGGTAGGGGCGGTACCAGTTCATCCAATGTCGTAAAAATTTGGGTTGGTTTAGATATCTGAGTAATTTCTTTTTCATAGTCATGACTGTATGGATGATCGTTATGACGCTAATTGTAGCAATATTGAAGGCTTTATAGGATTTCTTTATAGGGCGGTCAAACAAGATTTTTAAGCTAATATTGATCTATGATCGTGTAAATACTGGCCTAATGATGCTCAAGCTATTCTCAATATTTTATGTATGTTTATTGTTGCCTTTGCAAGTGGAAGCAGCAGCTCCAAAACCCAGTGTTGAGCTCGCCACAAAGATTATTAATCAAGAATTTGGGCAGTCTTTGATGTTCTTTAAACCTTATGATTTGCCAGTAGAGTTTGAGCGCACCCACAAGTCCATGGTTAAAAAGCTAGATAAATGGGTAAAGTTAGGGTTAGTCAAAAAAAGTAAAACCCGTTTTTTATCAGAAAAAATGATGTATGGATCTTTAAGAGAGGTCAGCGTGGGAGGGTTTAAATATGAACTCAACCAAGCATCCCCTTGGGTCAGTGATAAAGGGGTATTTTACGGTAAGCCTGTGGTGGCCGAAATCTTTGAAGTGAGCGCCCCAAGCCATGTGGACAGTGATTATTTTTGTGAAGTGTATTTCTCTTGGTATGCATCAGACTTACCCGACTGGCTAGCCAAAATAGATTTGCGAGACCGAAAATACCGACAAATTAAGCGGGCATACGAAAGCCAAAAAAGACCGTTT
>CAJXIT010000013.1 GCA_913054055.1 uncultured Thalassolituus sp. | reverse complement strand
ATGGAAAGATATTCAGTACCACACGCTTACCCGCTAGCTCTTTAAGCGTCACGTCTGAAAGGTCGGCCTGTACCAATGAAAATGCTGGGGCTTGTGATCCCACGCTTGGTAATTCGCCAAGTGTTTCAATCACGTTGCCTTGTAGTGTTACTGTCGCCATTGTTGGCTCCTTTTTGTAATTTTAAACGAATAGGTACTCACTCAAGCAAGATAGCACACCTTAAATTAAATTGTGCACAATCTATGTAACACCCTATTAGATTCACTGTTCCTAGATTTTATCCATTTACTCTATATGGGCAATCCCAGTAGACTAGCGTTCTAATAACAAGACGTTTGACATGCATACTCCCCCTAAATACACCACATTAGCGGCCTGGCCATTAGCCATTTGCCAAGCTCTTGAGGCAAAGGGTTTTGACCCTGAACCCTTGCTTGAAGCAGCCCAACTAAAACGCAGCGACTTTCTCGATCAGCCTGATGGCCGGGTTGATGTGAACTTAATGACGCGCTTTTGGCAAGCGGTTGAAGAAATCACCCAAGACCCGGCGTTTGCTCTCACGGTTTCAAATTATGTTCAACCCATGCATTTCAGAGCCTTGGGCATGCTTATGCTCACCACTGAAAATCTTGAATCGGCTTTGTTAAAATTGGGGCAGTATTCTGAATTAATCAGCAATTCGGTCACCACCCGCACTGAATCCACCGACACCTTAATTGGTTTGTGCATTGACCCGATTCCGGAAATCACCATTCACTCCATGTCTGTAGACAGCTTTTTTGCCACGCTACTAACATTTAGCAAGCAACTTGGGGCAACGTCTTCTCCTATTGACCACGTTCAACTTATTAGAGGAGCACCGGGTAGTCCCCAACCTTGGCTGCAAAAATTTGATGCCCCTATCCATTTTGATGCGCCGCAAAATTGTCTTTGGTTTAAACGTGAAGCGCTACAAAACTCCGGGGTTATGGGGGATGAAAAACTGGCGGCTTTTAATGAAGGGGTTGTTCAAGAATACATTGGTAACTTAAATGGCCAATCACTCAGTGCCAAAGTGAAAACCTTCATTATCAATGCCCTTGATGAAGGTGAGCCCAGCATTCAAACCATTGCTGATCAATTACACATGAGTGAGCGCAGTTTACGCCGTCATTTAAAAGATGAATCCACCAGCTTTCGCCACATGCTCAATGAAACGCGCATGGAACTGGCCCAGCATTATTTAAAGCATTCTCAACTCACCATCACACAAATTTCAATGCGCTTAGCATTTACCGATACCAGTAATTTTTCCCGAGCTTTTTCGCGCCAATTTAACTGCTCTCCTAGCCAGTTTAGAGAGCAAGCCTGACCTTCTGACCCATAGCAATACTGCCTAACAAACCTGCCGTTAAAGCCCCTAGCTCCGCACCCATCTAGCAAACCTAGCAATTGTCATTAAATCTGTCCTTTCAGGACTTATCTTTGTCCTGCCAAGACTGGCTCATGTTTGATCTTTGTTTACACTGAAGTAATCAAAATAAACATAAGCAGGAATCAATATGCGCCCCAACCTGAAATCCCCTTTAACCGCCCTTGCCGTCAGTGCAGGTTTGGCTTTCAGCTTAACCGCTTGTGATTCAACAATGAACTTTGAACAAGGTGCCGATGCTCAAGGACATACAGCCCCTTCTGCCCTAACCATTAAGGCCAATCAAGCGGTTTTACAGCAACGCCCTTTCAGCAATCGAGTAGACTTTGAAAATGCCACAAAAGGCCTAATCTCTAGCGAAGATCACCTAATGATTGATCACCTAGAAGGAGGCAAAGTTTGGGACATGCCCGCCTACGATTTTATCGATGCAAATGGCGAAAACGCCCCCGGTTCTGTTAATCCAAGCTTATGGCGTCAGGCGGCTTTAAATAACATCAACGGTCTATTCAAAGTAAGCGATGGCATCTACCAGATTCGTGGCTACGATTTGGCAAATATGAGCATCATTGAGTCGGATAATGGTTGGATCATTGTTGACCCACTAACCGCTCGAGAAACCGCCAGCCATGCCCTGATATTCGCGCAAAAGCATTTAGGCAAGAAACCAATCAAAGCCATTTTATTCACCCACAGTCATATTGATCATTTTGGCGGCGTGCAAGGCATACTTCAGCACCTAAGCGATGCTGAAAAAGCAGAGCTAGAAATCATTGCCCCGGAAGGCTTTGAAGAAGAAGCCACCAGTGAAAATATTATCGCGGGTACAGCAATGAGTCGCCGTGCCATGTATATGTATGGTAAAAATCTGGCCCGTACTGAACGTGGTCACGTGGGTACAGGTTTAGGTAAAGGCCCGGGGTTTGGCACCTTTGGTTTTGCAAAAGCCACTAAATTAATTGGCCATAGCAATAAAAATACAAGCATTGATGGCGTACCATTTGAGTTTCAAATTGTTTCTGGCTCAGAAGCCCCTGCTGAATTCACGTTTTACCTACCAGAACACAAAGCTTTTTGCGGCGCTGAAATGGTCAGCGGCACCATGCATAACCTATACACCTTGCGTGGCGCCAAAGTAAGAGACGCCAGAATGTGGAGCAGTTTCATTGATGAAGCTCGTATTCAATTCAAAGATGCTGAAAACTATTTTGGCAGTCACCATTGGCCAATTTGGGGTCAAGCCAATATCAACGACTTTTTAGAAGTACAAAGAGACACCTATAAATTCATTCACGACCAAAGCGTACGTTTAATGAATCAAGGTTTAACCCCTAATGAAATTGCCGATCAAATCCAATTACCTGAGGCGTTAAATAAAGATTTTCACAATCAAGGATATTACGGCACAACCAAACATAACTCCCGTGCGGTTTATCAGGGTTATTTAGGCTGGTATAACGCCAACCCCGCTACACTAGACGCCCTGCCAGAAACCAAAGCCGCTGTACGCTATGTGGAAATGATGGGCGGTGCTCAAGCAATCATTGAAAAAGCACACTCTCAATTTAACAATGCCGCCACCATGGATGTTCAGGCAGGTAAAGATACCTACCGCTGGTTAGCAGAGTTACTCAACCATGTGGTTTTTGCTGATAAAAATAACGCTGAAGCAAAAGTATTATTGGCAAAAGTTTATGATCAACTGGGTTATCAAGCAGAGTCAGCCCCTTGGCGTGATGTTTATTTAACAGGCGCCTACGAGCTACGCCATGGCGCAGCGGAAAAAGGCATTGACCCGGCGGTTATGAAAGAAGTATTGATGGAAACCTCGGTTGATAAATTCTTTGACAGTATGACAGTGCGCTTAATTGCCGATAAAGCAGAAGGTAAAAAACTGAATGTGAAAGTGACCTTTACCGATTTAAATCAAAGCCATTTACTGATGCTGGATAATTCAGTTCTGCATCATAAACAAGTGGATAAAAACACTCCGGCTGATGCCACATTAAATTTAACCCAAGCTTTGTTTGTTAAAATCATCATTGGTGAAGCTGGCTTAAAAGAAACTTTATTCGGTGATGAATTAAGCATAGAAGGCAGTAAGTTAGATTTAATCAGCTTTTTCGGTTTATTAGACAAGCCGGAAGGCACCTTTAATATCGTCACCCCTTAGCTATCTTTTAACAGCTATCGCACACAGGGGCACTCGCACGAGTTCGGCCCCTGACCGACAACCCCAACACCTATCGCGCACAGGGTGCACTCGTACGAGGCCAGCCCCCTGGCCGATAAACCCAAACACCTATAGCACACACAATGCACTCGTAAGAGATCAGTAGCATGCCCCTTTTGCACAACAAATGCTTTCGGTACTCTCTGGCCGATCAACCTTCAAAAAAAATGCTATCCCAATGAGGATAATCTCCAATTTTATCAACAAGACCTGCACGCAATGGGTTTGCAACTATGTATCGAGCAGTAGAGATTAAATCTTCATGAGCTCTGATTCCATGATCATAAAACCCCTTATTCCACACTTTGCTTTTAGACTGCTTTGAATAAAGAGATTTAATTCTTTTTATCGTTGCTGATAAGTCTCCCTGCTCCAGTTGAAACAACCAATGAATATGATCAGGCATCACCACAAATGCATATGTCTTACTTAACCCCCTATTTTCATCTTCTCTCAAAAGAGAAATAAAACCCCGCGCTGAATCAAATTGATTAAAAATAGGCTGCCGATTTAAAGTAGAAAAAATACAGTGATATATTTGTCCATTTTTTGAATGACGCCCTTTTCTTAAATGTGATAATCCTGCTTCTGGTTTCATAGCTCCTCTCCTTAGTGATTAATAAATTATCAATAAAGGAATCGACTCTCGATTAGGAACCCGACTGAATTTTAGCAACTATTTATCGCACACAGCACCCAAAGCGCTTCGCAGGGCATGCTAGGTGCGCTCGTACGAGGCCAGCCCTCTGACCGATAAACCCCAACACCTATCGCGCACAGGGTGCGCTCGTACGAGGCCAGCCCACTGGCCGATAACCACCCAACACCTATCGCACACACAATGCGCTCATACGAGGTCAACCCCTGACCGACACTCCATCACGGCTATTGAATCATTCATCAAATTCCATACACTCAATCTCTAATCCCTATATTCAAATGCCCTAATTTTGGAGCTCTCATGGATTTTGATCAATGCAGCCAATACGCTGCCAGTAAACCAGAGTCTACTCTCGATTACCCTTTCACACCGGATGTGGCCGTTTATAAAGTATGCGGAAAAATGTTTGCTTTAATCGTCCCCACAGGTAATCAAAACCCGAATAAATGCGCGCAAATGAATTTAAAGTGCGACCCGTTTCATGCGCAAGAGCTAAGAGATACGTTTGATGCCATTATCCCGGGCTACCACATGAACAAACGCCATTGGAATACCCTGGTTTTAGATGGCTCCCTACCCCAATCAGAAATTGAGCGACTGATCGATCATAGTTATGCATTAGTAGCAAAATCACTAAGCAAAGCCCAGCGCACCCCATTAGAGTTAAAATATCCTGCTGACGCTCTGTATCGCGAGCTAAAACCCTATTAGAATGCACCCAGATTAAAGTTTTTTGTTATTTGAGGTACACATGGCCGGCTCCCTTCAAGATCAGCTTTTAAAAGCAGGTTTAACCAATAAAAAGAAAGTGAAACAGGCTGAGCGCCAAAAGCAGCATACCGCCAAGCAGATTCGCCAGGGTGAAGACGTTGTCGACGAAGCCAAAGCCGCAGCAGAAGCCGCCCGCCTAGCCAAACTGAACAAAGATAAAGCGTTAAACCAAGAACTGACTGAAAAACAAAAGGCCAAAGCCATTTCAGCCCAAATCAAGCAATTGATTGAAAGCAATGGCTTAGACCTTAGTGGCATGGAGCAGGACTACAACTTCACCGACGGTAAAAAGGTGAAAAAGATTTATGTAAACGACCTAATCCAGCATCAACTCAGCCGTGGCATTTTGGCCATATCTAAGCTGGGGACTACCTACTATGTGATCCCGGCTGTGGTGGCCGACAAAATACGTGAAAGAAATGCGCAATATATCGTCTCTCAGGTGGATGTAAGCGAACTAGATACCGTCGCGGAAGATGATCCTTATGCGGATTACGAAATCCCTGACGATTTAATGTGGTAAACCCGATCCCTCACTAACTTATACAAGTTAGCCCCTTTAGTTCGATCATAGTTGCGATGTGTCAGTCAAAGAACTGACTTCGTACGAGCGTTTATGCCCTTTAGGGTGCACACCATGCGCGATCAACTGCTGGCTTAATCGGTCAGGGCTGACCTCGTACGAGCGCACACCGTGCGCGATATTTGTTGCGGTTCATCGGTCAGGGGCTGACCTCGTACGGGCGCACCTAGCATGCCCCTCGAAGCGCTTTGGGTACCGTACTCAATAGTCATTATGGCCCAATCCCCTGCTATCTCACCTTGTGGGAACCCATCCCTCAACTAGACTTATTACTAAACTGTACATGCGGATATATGGACTATAAAACCCATGGATCAAATACGTCATTCTTTGCTTACTGTGATTGCCCTTTGCACACTTTTTGCCTCATTAGTGGCAAACGCAGAAGAAGCCACTGCACAGGCAGAAGCCTCACCCTCACAAACTGAAGCCGTGAATAGTAGCCCTAACGAAACACCTGACAATTCAGGCAGTTCAGACCCAGAGCCTCAACCTGAAGCCACTGAAGAAGCCATTGCAGAAGAAATAACCGAAAAACCAGCAACCGATCAACCTTCTACAGAGCCGGCACAAGCACCTAAAGCAGAGCAAGTTGCCGAACAACCTCAAGTGCAATCGGCTCCCGTCCCTAGCCCAGCTTCGACTGTGCCCGTACAACCCATTGCACCTGTGGTGCCAGTTGCTCCGCCAGCCAAAAAACAAGTCGCCAAACAACCTGCCAAGCCTGTAGCCCCAGAAGGTCCTTCATTGATTGATGTGATTCAGCTAGAAGATCACGCAAGCAATGAAAAATACCAAGAAGGCTACGCTCTGGCCCAAAAAATACTGCCCCATTGGGAAGGCGACTCAACCTTTGATTTTTTGTACGGGGTGCACGCCATTGAAACAGGCCATTTTGATGAAGCCACCTTTGCTTTTGAACGACTCACACTATTAAACCCAAGGACCATTCGCTACCGTTTAGAATTGGCCCGAGCCTTGTATTTCAATAACAACTTAGACACAGCCAAAAACGAGTTTGAAATCGCGCTAGCCTCAAACCCGCCAGAAAATGTGAAAACAAATATCCAAGGTTTTTTAGACAAAATTAAAAAAGCCAAAGAAAAAGCCAGCCATCACTGGTCAGTGGGCGCAGGTTTTAACATGGGTTTTGATTCCAATATCAATAGCGGTACCGAAGAAGACGGTGTAGACATTCCGAATATTGGTTTTGTCAGCCTTCAAGAAGAAGCCCAAAGCCAAAGCAGTTCATTTACTCAATTTAGCACGCAAGGCATTTATAGTTACTCTCATTGGAAACATCACAGCCTAGACGTGAGTTTTAACACCACACACAAACGCAATGATGAAGTGTCCACCTATGACTTAGATGTGATTAATTTATTTGCAGGTTACAGCTGGCAACCCACACAAAATATTCGTCTGCAAGGTGGACTAAGCAACACCGATGTGAAACTAGATGGAGAGGCCTACCAAAATCAAAATACCGTCAATGCCATGGGGCTTTATACTAATAAAAGTGGGTTTTCGTTCAGCGCCAGTATGAGTTCGGGGTCACGATCTGCCGAATCCATTAACGCACCTGATGCCGATATTTCGTTATTTGCCCTGAGTATGATTTGGCCCAGTTCAAAAAATAAATCCACCAATTTATCCTTGTATACCAGTAATGACGACGTGAGCAATACCGACCTGGCTCACTTTGGTAAAACCGCCAGCGGCATTAACTTTGGCACCAAGCTTTTAATCACGCCTAGTATTGTACGCTCCATGTTGATTTCTATTAGCAGCACAGAATATCAAGCTGCCGACCCTAACTTCCAAGAAGTCAGAAAAGACACCTCCGCCATGGGGTCTTGGGGTTATGAGTGGAGCGTAAGCAAATACTTTAATCTAAACGCCAATTTAATCGTCAGTCATAACGCCAGTAATTTAGACTTATTTACCAACTATCGCGCCATTGTAAATACTGGCGTCAGTGTGAACTTTTAAGGAGTGAGATCATGAAAACCCTACTCATTTTATTTTTCTCAACCCTATTTATATTACCCAATGCCTACGCGGAAATTGCAGGCGTGGTATTACTGTCTAAAGGCAGTACGTTTGCAACCAATATGAAAGGTGAGCAACGCTCTCTTAAGCGTCGCAGTCGAATTTTAGAAGGTGACACCTTAACCACAGCTGCAGATGGAAAATTACAAGTTCGCTTCGTTGATAAAGCCCTGCTTACCCTTAAAGCCAATTCAAAGCTAGACATCAGCGCCTATCAATTGGCCAAAGCTGACAATGAAAGTGAAGAAGTGCTCATGAATTTAATCACCGGCGGATTTCGCACCATCACAGGCTCGATTGGTAAAGGGGAAAAAAGCGCCTATACGGTTAACACACCCGCAGCCAGTATTGGTATACGTGGCACCAATTATGAAATTGCTCAGGAACCCAGTGGCGAGTTTGTTATTGCCGTTTGGGATGGCGGTATTACGGTGAGCAACGATCAAGGTTCTATTAATGTGGGTAGTAACTCTGATTTTAATTTTGTACGCGTAAAACCAGATGAAGAACCAGAGGGGCTTGACGAACAACCTGATGCATTAACCGATACCACTCCCACTACTTCAGACACTCAGCAAGAAGATGAAGAAAAGTCTCAAGGTGATGATTCCAGTACCGAAGAAGGCAGCGAAG
This sequence comes from uncultured Thalassolituus sp., assembly GCA_913054055.1. Taxonomy (GTDB): domain Bacteria; phylum Pseudomonadota; class Gammaproteobacteria; order Pseudomonadales; family Oceanobacteraceae; genus Bermanella. The sequence goes on along the minus strand of CAJXIT010000013.1, from coordinate 13,691 downwards.
AAAACGCCGAAGCTAAAGAAGACGAAGAACCTGACGATCTTGCCAATGCCACCGCAGAAAATGATGAAACCGGTGAAACACCCGATGCCGCCGCCGCTTCAGAAGGCAGCGCGCAAGAATCCGAATTAGAAGAAGAAGTGGCTAAAGCCGAAGAAACCGCGACCAGTAAAACAGAAGAACCCTTCCCTGAAATTGAGCAAGTACAATCTCCTGATGTACGATTCGAAGACATTGAATACAGCTATTTATTACAACGACCAAGAGCAGGTTTACTGGTAAACACAGACGGCCCCACCATAGATAATGTGCTTATTGTGCAAGATGATAGCAACCCTAACGCGCTAAAAGTTAACCTACCAGGTTCTCAATCCGGTGCTAATAATTTGGATTCATTTCCACTGGATATGAATCACGCCAATAATTCTCAAGTGCAGACCAATGTAAATGGCTCTGAATATGTGAGTTGGGGAAAATGGAACGGTACCATTAGCCTGACCGATAAACTGGGGGGCACCACCACCCCTGATAAAAACTTTTACTGGCTAAGCGCCGAAGCCGCTAATCTTTCATCGTTACGGGGCGAAGTAAAATACGCCGGCAGCGAAGGCATTGGCGATATTAACGGCACCGACATTGATAATCTATCTGCCAACTTTGAAGTGAATTTTGCTAATGGTGCCATCGAAAATGGCAACTTAAATTTTGATAACGCCAGCGAAGCATGGAACGTGGATTTTAATGGCTCAGTGACCGGTGTAAACGCCACCATGGGAATTACGGGCAGCAGCATTACAGGCAGCAATGGTTGCACAGAATGCGTAAGTGGCGATATTCAAGGTATTTTTGCACGACCTGGCGATCATTTTGTTGGGGGATTTAATTTAGATTCCACCAGTTCAAGCAGTGCCAATGGCTTGTTTTCTATTAAAGAAAGTCCTTAAGCTGAATATTAATTGTTAGTTGTTAGATGTTAGATGTTAGATGTTAGATGTTAGATGTTAGATGTTAGATGTTAGATGCTAGATGCTAGATGTTAGATGTTAGATGTTAGACAGCTTACATCGCCCGTCTCTCATGCCACATCTTTCATTCTACCTGTACGAGCTTGCTCGCAAGCGATAAAGGCCGCAGGCCTTTTATTTATATCGCCGTAAAACCATCCTTTAATACCCACACCTTCTCACCTGAAATCTCTGATTCGCTTGCGAGCAAGCTCCTACACTATTTGGGCACATCACCTGTGGGAGGGCGCTTGCGCGCGATACAATTTAGCAGCATTAAACGATTGTCGTGTGCAAGCACCCTCCTATAGACTTTCCTGTTCAGTATGGCGTCTATAAAATTCGCTTAATCTAAGCTAATCCATAAGCAACCTTTCTCAATATAATCTGAAATTTTTCTACTGTAGGAGGCTGCTCGCAGGCGACCCAATTATTATCGTGCGGTAAATTTAGCTACCCTGGATTATGGTCGCGAGCAAGCACCGTTCTTTCCCTTTAGCAAAAGCCTAATTCACACACAAATTCGTACACAGGCTTGTGTCATGCTCCATTTTCTCAGAAATTTTTTGGCTACCTTCTGGCAGATAATACGGGCATTTACCGAAGACCTGCCAATACTTTCAATAAAATGCAGATATAAAAAACCGCCTTGTTAAAAAGGCGGTTTAAAAAGTCATTCAAATTCAGTATTTATTGCATCCCATAAAAATCATCAGGGTCTAAAGGATCCGTTGCATCATAATAAACTTCATACCCGTCTGAAACCCCATCACCATCTGTATCAGGGTTATAGGGATTAGTCCCACCATGGAACGGTATTTCAGCCTCAACGCCGTTAAATTCTTCGCTATTGGATAACATATCGTTATCAAAGTCTTCCGCGCCGTCATTCAACTCACCATCACCATTTGTATCTGGATTAGTAGGATCGGTTGTTAATTTAAACTCTTGATGAGCCGTTAAACCATCGCCGTCTCCATCATAATTCTGTGAATCATCATTAAGTAATGGATCAAATTTGTAAGAGAAGTCCCAACCCGCTGGCAACGATTGCATACTGTATTTTACTTCCCAGCCATCAGGCAGCATATCGCCATCTGAATCGGGATTATCGGGATCCGTACCATATTGGATTTCGTCTTCGTCACCTAGTCCATCACCATCCCGATCAACTAATATCCCTGCATTTTCAGAAGGCGTAACCAGTTCACCATCAGGCAACGCATCATTTGCCGCAGCCTCTTCTACTAACTGTTGTTGTACCGCGTTCATATTCACTGAAAGATCTGTTTCAACTTTTGTGGCAATACCGTCCGCCAACCAAAACAAATAGGCCAATGATGTATCCACGTTATCATCGGCTGCACTGCCGACGATCCCACCATCATCCACAAATGAATTGGTTAGATCATCAATCACTTCTATCAGGCTTTTAGTCGTAAGCTCCGAGGCAGTGGCCACAGCCGCGTTTAATGTAGAATACATTTTTTCTTTATCGGTAACCGACCCCATTTTATCCGCATCCGTCACATCGGGCGGTATGGTTCGGGTAATATCTAAACCATCTAATCCAAATAATTCGGCCACTTGGGCATTAGCAAGGTCCACATCATCTTCTGAAATGCTGCCTTGTTCGTCTCGTTTTTTCTTAACTTTTTGCGCAGCTATATGAGTTAAAGGCGTCACGGCAAACTCACCAAAATCGACGACGGTTCCATCATCTTCTTGGTGGCGTATTCTGGGCTTCACAAATGCAGTTAATAGAAAGTCTACATTGTTGTAATAATGGATATCACCAAAGTCCACATTGCCATCTAGGTTAGCGTCAAATTCACCCGGTAACTTCAATCCATTTTGAAATGTGCCACAACCTGCAGCCGAGTCACACGTTGCAAGTGTTTGAGAAGTCGTCGTTACCTCAACATACAAAGCCCCTTCGTACTCAACATCTTCAAAAGAAAACGTACCATCAGACTGGGTATAGGATCGTTTAACAAATTCTAAATTATCAGCTCGATAGGCGTTTACTTCGGCGTTAGACATGATGCCTTTGTTCACCAAGCCTTGGGAGGACGTTAAGATAGGATCTTCTGGCAATAGGTCACAGCCAGTTAGAAATATGATGCTGCAAATCCATAGCGATAGAAGTCTAAATCGTTCCATTTTGGCCACATCCTAAATATCAGGCAATAGTAGTTAAAGTATTGTCCAGATTAGGCAAATAGCAAGCAGAGAGTCCGTATAGCAAAGCTAGAGATTCGAAATTAATTTCATATAAATCAATAACTTATAAAGTTAGGACAAAATAATATCAAAAATACCTCATAGATTTACAAAGCGGTTCTTACTGCGCCTTTTAACATGGGCTAACCCGGGGAATTGAATTTGTTGTATTTGGAAAATTTAGCCTTGATCAAACCCAGTGTGCGTCGTAATTACGGCGATGCCAAAGCGGCCCCCTTTAAAATCAGCGCCTAAACACCACGGTCTTGTTGCCATTTAATAATATGCGACGCTCGGCATACCAGCGAACTGCTCGGTACAACACAACACTTTCAATATCATGACCTATTTCAACCATTTCTTCCGGTGAATTTGTGTGTGATACCCGTTCTACTTCTTGTTCAATGATGGGACCTTCATCCAGATCCGCCGTCACAAAGTGCGCCGTTGCCCCAATTAATTTCACACCGCGCGCAAAGGCTTGATGATACGGTTTGGCCCCTTTAAACCCAGGTAAAAACGAGTGATGTATATTAATGGCGCGACCGCTGAGTTTTTCACATAAATCGTTTGAGAGTATTTGCATATAGCGTGCTAATACCAATAAATCCGCTTGGGTGTTTTCAATCACCGACATGATTTGAGCTTCTTGATGGGCTTTTGTGGCTTTTGTTACAGGCAAGTAGTGATAAGGCACGTTATACCACTCAACTAAGCCTTTCATATCTTGGTGGTTTGAAACCACCGCCACGATATCAATGGGTAACGTGCCTTCTTTCCATTTGTGCAATAGTGTATTCAAACAATGACCCCATTGAGACACGGCTAAAACCACCTTAGGTTTTTGAGCAAGGTCTTTAATGTCCCATTCCATGGCGTCTTTGCTTGCAATACTGTCGAAGGCTGCTTTTAACTCAGAAAGCGGGGTTGCTTGTTCATTCACCGCAGAAATCTCAGTGCGCATAAAGAAACGTTTCTGAGAAGCATCTTCAAACTGAGAAGACTCACTGATATTGTAATTATGAGCCGCAAGTAGTGTCGTCACATCAGCAACAATGCCATGACGATCACAGCAACTTAAAGTCAGTACCAATTTCGTTTCGTTCATCATTTGTTCCGTATGCAGCCCTGTTATTCTGTTTATTTAGGCTTTGTATTTGCGAGTATTACTTGGTTTTACCACACCCCTCTTTAAGAGTCTGCATAAACCACCTATTTCCATAATAATTGCCATTATGGATCACGCTTTTTGCCCAATTTACTTTATTCCTATAAAGCACTAGTCTAATCAATAACGGCTGTAACCTAAACTCAATGACTATCCCTAAAAATAAAAGGACTCGCTATGAAATTCCTAGCAATATTACTGACGGTTTCTGCTCTATTCGGCTGTCAAAGCATGCCTGAAGCGGTAAAAGACGATGGCCGTGCCGCCGCTGAGCAAGCCAAACAAAAAGCAGAAGCCGCATATCGTGATTTAGAAAAAGATATGAAATAAAGCGTCTCACAAGGGCGCTATTTCTGGTAAAATTCGCGAAAATTTCTTCTAGGTAATGATCTTGTTTACACAGTTCGATCTAAAATCGCCGCTTTTAAAAGCCATAGACGCCCTTTCGTTCACTAAGGCGACCCCTGTACAAGAAAAAGCCCTGCCTGTGGCGTTATCAGGTAAAGACCTAATGGTGTGTGCACAAACAGGCAGTGGTAAAAGTGCCGCCTTTCTATTACCGATTTTACAGCGCATTTTAACTCAGCCTGCACCCAACTCTAAAACCCGCGCCTTAATTTTAGTGCCGACCCGCGAACTGGCCCGTCAATTACTGAAACAGTGTGAAGCGCTGGCTAAATTCACCCGCATTCAAGCTGGTGCCATTACTGGTGGCGCTGAATACAAATACCAAACAGCGGTATTTCGTAAAAACCCCGAAATCATCATTGCTACCCCAGGTCGTTTGATTGAGCATTTGCAAAAATCAGCGGATTTAATGTCTGATGTGGAAATGCTGGTGTTAGATGAAGCAGACCGCATGTTAGACATGGGTTTTGCTGATGAAGTGATTAGCATTGCCGAGCAATGCAACCCTGACCATCAAACCATGCTGTTTTCTGCCACCCTAAAAAAGCAAGGCATCAAACATGTGATGGATTCTGTTTTAACGGATGCTGAAAACATAGTGGTAGACAGCTTTCGTGGTGAGCACAGCAACATCACCCAACAAAAAATTCTGGCCGATAACGATAAGCACAAGCAGCGTTTATTAACTTGGGTTTTATCAAAAGAAACATTTAGACAAGCCATCATTTTCACCAATACAAAAGTGAAAGCAGAAAGTCTTTTTCATTTCCTAGAATACCATTCGATTAATGCCGCTGTCCTTCATGGAGACATGACCCAAGACGAACGTAACTTTGTGATGCAGCGTATGCAGCAAGGTACCGTAGATGTATTAGTGGCCACCGATGTGGCTGCACGAGGCTTGGACGTTAAGAAAATTGACCTTGTAGTGAACTTTGATATTCCGCGCAGTGGTGATGATTATGTTCACAGAATAGGCCGTACCGGCCGTGCCGAATCTGATGGATTGGCCATATCCATGGTGGACACCACCGAATGGAATTTAACCGCATCCATTGAACGCTACTTACAAGTTGAAATGGAACTTAGAAAAATAAAATCGTTAGAGGGTCACTACAAAGGTCCGAAAAAAGTGAAATCTAACGGTAAGTCTGCGGGCAAAAAAGTTCATAAGAAAAAAGACGCTAAAAAAGCAGCGAAAAAACCAGCAAGCAAAAAACCAGCTGCGAAAAAAGCAGGCGGTTCAACTGGTTTAAAACGCTCTAAACCAGAAGCACCTAAAGTGATCAGCGATGGCAATGCGCCGTTTAAGCCTCGTAAAAAGTAGTCTTAACTTTAATCGCGCACAGGGTGCGCTCGTACGAGGCCAGCCCTCTGGCCGATCTTTATCAAAGGGCTAACTGAATCTAACGCTAAAACATCCAGCCATAAAAAAACCGAGCCAAAAGCTCGGTTTTTTTATGGCTGAATCTGAAAAGATATTATTCAGAAACCCCTTGAGACTTTAGGTAATCTTCGTACGAGCCATGGAAATCCACAACACCGTCTTCGGTTACTTCAATGATACGCGTGGCGATAGAACTTACGAATTGACGATCGTGAGAAACAAACAACAAGGTGCCTTCGTAGTTTTCTAACGCCAAGTTCAATGATTCGATGGATTCCATATCCATGTGGTTGGTCGGCTCATCCAACAATAGAATATTTGGAAATTGCATCATCAATTTACCAAATAACATTCTGCCCTGTTCACCACCACTGATGACTTTAACAGACTTTTTGATATCACTTGCACTGAACAGCATACGACCAAGTTGACCACGAACCACTTGCTCGTCATCCCCTTCGTTTTTCCACTGATCCATCCAGTCATATAGGTTCATATCTTGTTCAAAGTCGCTGGCGTGATTCTGAGCGTAATAACCAATATTTGAATTTTCAGACCATTTAACCATGCCTGATTTCTGTTCCATCTTGCCCGCTAAAGTATGCAACAAGGTGGTTTTACCAATGCCGTTTTGACCTATGATGGCAATGCGTTCGCCTACTTCGACCATTAGGTTCACGTCTTTGAATAAAATATTATCGTCGTAACCTTGTGAGAAATTCTCCACTTCTAAGGCATTACGGAATAATTTTTTCTCTTGCTCAAAGCGAATATACGGCGACTGACGAGAAGACGCTTTTACTTCATCCAGTTTAATTTTATCAAGCTGTTTAGCACGAGATGTCGCTTGTTTTGCTTTAGAAGCGTTAGCACTGAATCGACTTACGAAGGTTTTTAATTCAGCAATTTGTGCTTGTTTCTTAGCATTGTTTGCCAACATACGTTCACGGGCTTGCGTAGCCGCTGTCATGTATTCATCGTAGTTGCCTGGGAATACACGCAACTCACCATAATCTAAATCGGCCATGTGAGTACAAACCGAGTTTAAGAAGTGTCTATCGTGCGAAATTATGATCATGGTGCAGTTACGCTCGTTAAGCACCCCTTCTAACCAACGAATGGCGTTAATGTCCAAGTTGTTGGTTGGTTCGTCTAGCAGCATGATATCTGGCTCAGAAAATAAAACCTGCGCCAATAGCACACGCAGTTTCCAGCCTGGGGATACGGCACTCATCAAGCCATAATGTTGTTCCGTTGGAATATCCAAGCCTAACAATAATTCACCTGCACGGGCTTCGGCGCTGTAACCGTCCATTTCAGCAAATTCTGTTTCTAAGTCTGCCACGCGCATGCCGTCTTCTTCTGACATGTCTGGATTTGCATAAATGGCGTCACGCTCAGATTTGATTTTCCAAAGCTCGGCATGGCCCATTAATACGGTGTCCACCACGCTGTATTCTTCGTAAGCAAACTGATCCTGATTCAATTTCGCCATGCGCTCATTAGGGTCAAGGCTCACGGTACCCGCTGTTTGCTCAAGTTCGCCACTTAGAATCTTCATGAACGTGGATTTACCACAGCCATTCGCACCAATTAGGCCGTAGCGATTGCCTTCACCAAATTTGATAGAAATGTCTTCAAAAAGGGGCTTATCCCCAAATTGCATTGTGATATTAGCGGTTGAGATCAAGGGTGTTACCTGTCATTAGAGTCATATTTCAATTTGGGGCGCAGGGTACCGTTTGTTGACTATTTGTTCAATCTAAACCGCGGTAAAACGGTGATTTTGCAACGATTTATCCTGCAAACAGAAATATCATGGAATCAGGCATAAAAGCCCTTGATTTTTTCCCTTAACATCACTATTTCTATTGTTATGCTATTGGTTTGAAGTTTTAGCGCTACTTACGATGTTAAAGGAATAGGCCCATGATAAAAGTGATCATAGAACGCACAGTTGCTCCTGATTTAGAACCCAATTACAAGGACACGATTCTTTCTACTCTAAAAGCCGTTTTAGAGGCTCCCGGATATGTCTCAAGTGAGTCATTAACTGATTTACACAACAGCAAGCATAAAGTCATCATTACAAAATGGACATCTTTAGCCGCTTGGGAAGCTTGGCATAGAAGTGAAGCACGTAAAACAGCGGTGTCCTCAATTTCCCTGCTGTTAGAAGAGCCTGAAAAAATAACCGTTTTAGAAGCCCACTAACGCAGAAGCCATAAGTCTCATTTTTAAACATTTTTGTACCAAATAGCCTGTTAAATTCAGGCTATTTTCCCTATTATTCACCTCCTATTTTTTACTTAATTCAGCCCCTACAAAATGGCTAGAAACGGAATCAATATCATGACCCACACCCCAGAGCCAACAGTCGGTATCGCATCCGCACGCGCTCTTATTGATTTCTTTCAAACCTTTGAAATGACCCCTAAAGAGCTGGCCGCCAGCCTGAATGTAGAAGAGACTTTATTAACGGAGGAAGAGCAACGTCTGCCCATCAGTCTTTATGAGCGCATCTGGGGGTTAGCCCAAGAAAAAAGCCAAGATTCCGCCTTAGGCTTAACCATGGCTGATAATGATACATTTGAAGATTTAGGCTTGGTTGCCCATGTGGTGTATAACAGCCCCACCTTAGAAGAAGGCCTGACCCATTATGTGCGCTTATTCAGCGTGGTGAATGAGTCTTTAGACCTGAAATTCCTGCAAGAAGGCGACGATGCCATTCTTCGCTTTCAATACTTTGACCATGCCCATTACAACGTATCGGATATGGAGCGTACCTTAGGCATTGTTGTAAAACGGACCATTTATTCCATTGGCCCACTGGCTAAGTTCCGATCAGTACTATTTCAGCATTCAGCCCCTGAATATGAAGAAAAATACCATGCGCTTTTCCCCTGCCCTGTTAAGTTTGATCAACCTTACTGCGAACTCAGGTTTGATCGCAGCATGTTGTCACTGAAACCAAAGCGCCGTAACCCCCATACAGGCCGAGCCACACTGAATTACGCCAATCAAATTTTATCTCGCTTATTTAAACGAAAAATCAGCGCTAAGGTAAAACGCATCATTGAAGATAACATCAGTGATAACCAGTTTGATGCTGAGAAAGCCGCCAAACTGCTCAATATGAGTCGCCAGACCCTATATCGAAAACTTAAGAACGATGGTGCTTCATACAGCGACCTAGTGGACGAAGTGAAGCAAACCAAAGCATTTTTCTTGCTCCTGCAAACTCAAACCCCCCTAACGGTGATCGCCTACGATCTGGGTTTTTCAGAACTGAGTGCTTTCACTCGTGCTTTTAAGCGCTGGACAGGTAAAACACCCGCCGAATATCGAAAAAGCGCTCAAGCTTAACCACCCCCATTATTGGATCATGGGGAATGTGATCTCCTGCATTAAATAATCCCCTTCAAAACTGGCACTTACTGTAAATCGTCTAAACTTCAATAATACATATGAAGATTATGCTAAACGGGTCTGCGCTGGTAAACATGGGCAATAAAGTACTAATTATTGAAGATGCGAAATCCCTTTCAAGCGCCATTCAAGCTGAACTGCGTGAAAAATATGAGATTCAAAGTGATATTGCTTACGACTTAAAGCAAGCTAAGCAATTATTAAGTAAAAACCCAGATCAATATTTTTTAGCAACCGTTGACCTGCAATTGCCTGACAGCGAGCAAGGTGCTGCAGTGACGCTCACAAACTCGTTCAACTTACCCTCGATCATCTTTACAGGTCAGTCAGACACTCGATTAAAAGATGAATTTATACACGACCAATTAATTGATTATGTGTTTAAAACCGCCAGTAGCGGCGTGCATTATGTTGGTTGGCTTATCCATAGAGTGCTATCTAATTCTCAATTAAAAGTTTTGGTTGTTGATGACAGCCCAAGTGCACGACAGGTTTTATGCGCGCTGTTAAAAAACCAAGGGTTTCAAGTGATAGAGGCCATTGACGCCACAACGGGTATGGAGCAACTAGCCCAAAGTCCAGACATCATTATATTAGATGAATATTTACCTGGCCGTTTAGGTCATGACTTGTGTAAGGACATTCGCGCTAGCGACGCTAACCCTTTGGTTCAAATCATTGGGGTTTCAAGTAAAGGTGACAGCGATACGGCATCTTATTTTTTAAAATGCGGAGCCGATGATTTTATCATGCGCCCTTTTAACTCCGAGGAATTTACAAATCGTATCAATCATCGCGCTGATTACATTGAGCAAGTGCGAGGGTATCAAAGGGTAAATGAAGAAAAAAATCGAATTTTAGGCATGGCAGCCCATGATTTACGTAACCCTTTGAATTTTATCCAGCACGCTTGTAAGCGCATTGAAAAGTTCACCTATGATAATGAACAAATCGAACCCATTATCAATATGCTGAAGCGCAGCACTGATGGCATGCAGTCGTTACTAGAAGATCTATTGGATATCAGTGCCATAGAAATGGGCATGCTGCAATTGCACCGCATGACATTCAATTTATCTGATTATGTAAAAGACCGGATTGATCTGTTTGAAGAACAAGCTCAAAACAAAAACTTATCGATTCAAACCAATTTACCCAAAACCAGTATGATTGAGGCTGACCCGTCCCGTATCGGCCAAGTCATTGATAATTTATTAAGCAACGCCATTAAGTATTCCCATGAAAATAACGTTATTAAGATTAACATAGAGAAGCAGTCTGAAAGCGTTCGAATTAGCTTCATTGATGCTGGCGATGGTGTTCCTGAACAGGAACAAAAGAATTTATTTAAGCCATTTCAAAGCTTAAGTAATCAAACAACGGCTGGAGAAAGCAGTCACGGGCTGGGATTGGCCATATGTTTAAGAATTATTAATGCCCATTTGGGTGTATTAGCTTATGAAGATGCTTAAAACGTCGATGGAGAGGTCATCGGGAGCCATTTTTATTTTGAACTTCCAAAGTAATCCCTTTTCTCATTCTACATCAATTAAAAGCGACGGCTTTATTGGTGAAGATACTTTCAACCATTTCAGTTCCAAGCACCCCGTACACCACCAACAAAACCGCCGCTTTTAAATTAGATGAATTTAAGCCACTTCTAGCTCATTTACATAATTAACGATGTCTTGCACAGTCACCAAACTTGATGCAACTGACTCGTCAATTTCACAGTCAAATGTTTCTTCCAATGCCATTAATAACTCTACTGTGTCTAAAGAATCTGCACCTAGGTCTTCAATAAAGTTCGATTCTAATTTTATTTCAGCTAGTTCAACACTTAACTGTTCAGCTACTACTTTTGCTACTTTCTTAAATACGTGTGACATCATCTTTTCCTATTTTGATAATATGACTGTAATCTTTATTTTTTTACTAACTACCGACTAACCCGCTTTTTTCAGAGACAAATCTGAAAAGTCGTGGATAGACGGTGGTGTTAATGGATCTGGTTTATTTTCATAGCTAATAAAACCATAATCAAAACCAAACTGTTGTAAAAACGCTTTTTTAAACCCATCAAGGTCCACTAATTCAGTTAAATTATCTTGATTCACCTGAGTCAAGATAGCATCCAGTTCTTTCTGTAAAGTTTCATCACGTTCATTGTTATCAACACGTAACTTAACGTCTTTACTTTGAAAATCGTCATACATCTTGGTTGAAAACAACCGCATAACTTGCTCAACCGTCATCTCAAATGTACCCGCTTTCTTTTGAAGCTGATGCAGCACAGAAATATAGAGCGGCATACTTGGAATAACGGAGCTAGAAGGCGTAATCAGAGCCTGAAACAAACCGATATGTGCTCGACCGTTTAAAGACTTCAGACTTTGATCCAACGCAATTGCCGTTTCATGCAAATGCGACTTTGCTTTACCTAAAGTGCCGTCACCATAGATAGCTTGAGTATGATCTGGCCCTAAGTAGCTGTAAGCAACCGTTTTAAAGTTTTCAGCCAACACTCCTGCTTGCTGCAAGCGATTAACCCATTCTTGCCAATCTTCACCACCCATTACCTTAACGGTCGCGTCTACTTCTTCTTGTGTAGCCGCTTCTAACTCCATATCTCTTAATTCCGCTTTAAACGGATCCAGAGTTTGACCTTTAAATGTGCCGTTAATAGGTTTAATTGAACTGCGGAACTCGCCTACTCCATCAATACTGCGTCTTGGTGACGCTAGACTGTAAACCAATACATCAATTTTCTTTTCTTGCTGAACAAGCTTTTGAATCACCCATTCTTTAGCATTCTTTTGATACGCATCTTGATTTGAGCTAATGGCCATTTTATTAGCGCGACGAGCATAATATTCAAATGCTTGATTGTTATACCAACCTGCTGTTCCAATTTTATGAGCCTGAGCGGCGCGATCAAAATATACACCGATCGTATCCATACCAGCACCAAAAGTTAAACCGATTCTACTGGCTAAACCGATGCCTGAACTAGATCCAACAACCAGAGCAGTCTTGCCGCTTAAATCAGTTGGGTAATCACTGGTTTTTTCTTTCGCTTTTAAAATCTGCTCATATACGTGGTAGTAACAACCCACTGGATGAGAGTTGGTACAGATATTACTTTTAATTCGTGCTTTATACATATTACCGCTCCCTATAAATCTTCTTAATTAAACTGCTTTTAAAACTAAACAGGCATTTGTGCCACCAAAGCCAAAGCTATTGCTCAGGATGGTATTCAATGTTTGCTCTTCACTACTTTTCACAATCGGCATGTCAGTTGCTATATCATCTGCCTGTTCTATATTGGCAGAGCCAGCTACAAAATTATTTCGCATCATAATTAGACTAAAAATCATTTCATGAACGCCAGCTGCACCCAGTGCATGGCCTGACAAAGATTTTGTAGAACTGATTAACGGAGTATTATTTTTAAATACCCGTGATATGGCGTTTAGCTCTGCTAAATCACCAACTGGAGTACTGGTGCCATGAGTATTGATGTAATCAACGGTATCTAATTTCGCATCTTTTAACGCTAATGCCATGGCTCTTTCAGCTCCAACGCCATTAGGGGCAACCATATTGTCGCCATCTGAAGTGGCTGAATACCCAATAACTTCTGCTAAAATATCTGCGCCGCGTGCAACAGCGTGATCCCAGTTTTCTAGAATAACAATGCCTGCTCCACCACTTATTACAAATCCATCACGATCAACATCATAAGGACGTGATGCATTTTCAGGTTGATCATTATATTTTGTTGAAAGTGCCCCCATGCCATCGAACTGCATTGCAAAAGACCAATGTAATTGATCAATACCTCCAGCTACAACTGTATTTTGCAAACCCATTTTAATTTGCTGATACCCTGTACCAATACAATGAGCACCTGTTGCACAAGCAGAAGAAATAGAAAAGCTTGGTCCTTTTATTTTAAATGCAGTTGCTAAAGTTGCTGAAACTGAACTAGCCATTTCACGAGTAACTCGATATGGTCCAACACGCTTAACACCTTTGTTTTCCAATACGTCTACTGCTTCAATTAAATCAT
>CAJXIT010000012.1 GCA_913054055.1 uncultured Thalassolituus sp. | reverse complement strand
GTCGATTATTTTCTTAGCCGCATTGTAAGGGGTAATTTGTCGCTTTAAAACATCTTGCTGAAGTTTTGGCTGTGAATCTTTTACATCAGGATGTTGATTTAATTTCATTTCCAACATTTCATGTATGAGTTTTGTCATCCAGTCTTTGTTTTGTCTGGCACGTTTGCCTTCAAACGCCCCCTTGTCATTGGCGAGCGTGTGATATTCACAAATCATGTCCCATACGTCATTAATGGCGCGCTTTTCCATGGCTGAGCAGGTTTTGACTTGTGGTTGCCAAAAGCTGTCATGACTTAAAAGCTTAAACGCGCTTTTGTAATGAGCTTGTGTTTGCTGGGCAAGGTTGATGCTTTCGCCGTCGGCTTTATTAATGACCAATGCATCGGCTAATTCCATGATGCCGCGTTTGATCCCTTGAAGTTCATCACCGGCATTGGGCAGCATTAAGACTAAAAAGAAATCCACCATGGCGGCCACTTCGTATTCGCTTTGACCTACGCCGACGGTTTCCACCAGAATCACGTCATAGCCAGCGGCTTCACAAAGTAACATGGTTTCACGAGTTTTTTGAGCAACGCCCCCTAAGGCGCCTTCAGAAGGGCTAGGGCGTATAAATGCATTCTGTTCACGGCTTAGCATTTCCATGCGGGTTTTATCCCCAAGAATACTGCCCCCACGAATGGGAGAACTAGGGTCCACTGCCAGAACCGCCACTTTTTTACCCAGGCTAATTAAATACAAACCAAAGGCTTCAATGAAGGTTGATTTGCCCACGCCGGGAATACCGGTAATGCCAATACGGATGCTGTTGCCAGTTTCTGGCAGCAGGGTATTTAAAATATCCTGTGCTTGCTCGCGATGGTGATCCAGTTTGCTTTCAACAAGGGTGATGGCCTTGGCTAAAGCACGTCGGTTACCACTTTTTAATTGATCGATGTTTATCATGTTTCCCACAGTGTGGAATGAAATCTTGTATTGTAGGAGTCGAGCCTGATCGCGAGACCGACACACTCATTTAAAGCCATTTCTTTGAATGGTGAAAAACCTAATTTAGATAATGATTAGATGTAATGCCATCTTTACACATATATCTAAATTAGGCTTTTGGTATCGCGAGCAGGCTCGACTCCTACAATTATTTTGTTAAAGGGAGTTACCCTTGCGCTTTATTAATGGCGTCTAAAACAGATCGCGCGGATACTGGAATCTTGGTACCCGGCCCAAAAATACCTTTTACACCCGCATCCCAAAGATAATCATAATCTTGTTTTGGAATCACACCCCCAGCCACAACAATAATGTCATCGGCCCCTTGTTTTTTAAGCTCTGCAATTAATGCCGGCACCAAGGTTTTATGACCTGCCGCTTGAGAAGAGACACCCACTACGTGAACGTCATTTTCTACTGCTTGTTTGGCCACCTCTTCTGGTGTTGAAAACATTGGGCTTAAATCGATATCAAATCCAACATCAGCAAAGGCGGTGGCAATGACTTTGGCACCGCGGTCGTGACCGTCTTGTCCCATTTTACATACAAGCATGCGTGGGCGACGGCCATGTTGGCCTTCAAAGTTTTCAATATCCGATTTAATGGCTTGCCAATCGGCATCGTCTTCATAAGGGGCGCCGTATACACCACTGATGGTACGAGACTCTGCTTGGTAGCGGCCGAACTCTTCTTCCATGGCGTCTGAGATTTCTCCAACAGTGGCACGTAAGCGTGCGGCTTTTACTGCTAAGTCTAGCAGATTGCCCTGTCCACTCTTGGCTGAAGCTGTTATGTCCGCTAGGGCTTGTGTTACCGCCGCAGTATCACGAGATGCTTTAATGCTTTTCAGGCGCTTAATTTGAGATTCACGCACCGCCACGTTATCCACTTCAAGAATGTCTAAGTCATCTTCTTTTTCTAGCTGGTATTTATTCACACCTACAATCACATCTTCGCCACGGTCAATGCGTGCTTGTTTTTTCGCGGCACTTTCTTCAATGCGCAGTTTTGGTAAACCTTGTTCAATGGCTTTTGCCATACCGCCTTTTTCTTCAATCTCTTCAATCAATGCCCAGGCTTTATCAGCCATTTGCTGAGTCAGAGATTCCATCATGTAAGAGCCGCCCCATGGATCCGCCACCTGAGGAATGCCGGTTTCTTCTTGGATAATGATTTGTGTATTTCGTGCAATACGCGCACTGAATTCGGTAGGCAGTGCCACCGCTTCATCCAATGCGTTGGTATGCAGTGATTGAGTACCACCAAATACCGCAGCCATGGCTTCAATGGTGGTACGCACCACATTGTTGTATGGGTCTTGCTCGGTTAACGACCAGCCAGAGGTTTGCGAGTGAGTACGCAGCATAGACGACTTAGGGTTAGTGGGATTAAATTCCGCCATGATACGGTTCCACAATAAGCGCCCTGCACGCAGCTTGGCAATTTCCATGTAAAAGTTCATGGATATGCCCCAAAAAAATGATAAGCGTGGTGCAAACTTATCCACGTCTAATCCAGCATTAATGGCGGTGCGCACGTATTCGCGACCATCACTTAAAGTATACGCCAGTTCAAGGGCGGCATCGGCACCGGCTTCTTGAATGTGATAACCAGAAATAGAAATGCTATTAAACTTAGGCATGTTACCTGAGGTGTAAGCAATGATATCCCCAATGATTTTCATGGACGGGGTAGGTGGGTAAATATAAGTATTACGCACCATAAACTCTTTTAAAATATCATTTTGAATGGTGCCTGAAAGTTTATCTTGTGAAACACCTTGCTCTTCGGCTGCCACAATGTAGTTGGCAAGAATAGGCAATACCGCACCGTTCATGGTCATAGAAACAGAAACCTTATCCAATGGAATTTCATTGAATAAAATCTTCATGTCTTCAACTGAATCAATGGCCACGCCCGCTTTACCCACGTCACCGGTTACGCGCTCATGATCAGAGTCGTAACCACGGTGGGTGGCTAAATCAAATGCAACGGACACACCTTGTGCACCGGCTTTTAAGTTTTTGCGGTAAAAGGCATTGGATTCTTCAGCGGTAGAGAAGCCCGCATACTGACGAATGGTCCAGGGGCGGCCTGCGTACATGGTGGCCATAGGGCCACGAACATAAGGGGCCATACCGGGAAAGGTTTCAGTAAACTCTAAATCTTTTACATCATCTTTGGTGTAAAGCACTTTAATGGGTACACCTTCAGGTGTATGCCATTCCATTTCTTCCGGTGTTAGACCTTTCATTTGCTTGGTGGCAAGTGCGGCCCATTCTTCGTATGTGTATTTTTTATCTGTCATTTTGCTTGGCCCGATATCCGGTAGCGTTTATTTAAGCCTAATACTGTAGGAGTCGAGCCCTGCTCGCGATATCCGTATCAGTCATTCTAGCTAAAGCTGTAAGGTGGTGTGTAATCTAATTAGATTTCATACTACCGTTTCGTTAATGATAAAAATTAGGTTGTAGGTATCGCGAGCAGGCTCGACTCCTACAGGTTCAATTAATGATCCATTGACTGATTCAATTCAATCAATACGCCATCACATGATTTAGGGTGTATAAAAATCACTTTACAGTTATGGGCACCTATCGTAGGCGCATCTGACAAAAACTGATAACCCTTAGCGGTTAAGCGTTCAATGTCTTCTTCAATGTTGTCACTGCGAAAACAAAGGTGATGCATACCGCCACCTTTCTTTTCTATGTATTTTTGGATGGGGCCTTCGCCATTTAATGGATGTACCAATTCAATCTGAGTCTTATCCAAAGGGAAGAATGCGGTGCTGGTTTTTGCACTTTTAACATCTTCTTTGCCATTAAATGCTAAGCCAAAGTCTTCCATGAAACGAGAAATGGCTTTTTCTAAGTCAGGTACAGCGATTGCGATATGGTCTAAACCGGTAATCATCATTTGATCCTCTTATCGCCCCAAGCGGCTCCCACATTGTGACACATATTTAATTATGTGGGAGGGCGCTTGCGCGCGATATATTGTTAGGTTTACAGCGCCTTAATAAACGCGTCTGTTTCACTTTCTCTGCGAGCTTTAATATCCGCAGCCGATTCTTCAATCACCACTTCGTCAGGGGTGATTTTAAACAGGGGCTGACCTTTTTTGATAATGGTGCCATCTTCGCCTACCAATATTTTTTCAATGGTGCCGGAGAAAGGCGCGTTGACCTTGTTAAACATCTTCATAACTTCAACAATGTATAACGGCTGGCCAGCTTCAAAGTGTGAGCCTTCCTCAACAAACGGTGGCATGCCCGGTGCCTCACAGCTGTAGAACATGCCGCCAGAGGCCGCTAGAATTTCATCGCTTTTCGCAACCGGAGGCGGCACCAATACTTTGGCCATTTTCACTTGCAGGTCTTCGTCTAGCAGTTTTTCAGGAATGAATATACTTAGGTCTTCATTCACATTTAATTGGAAAAACTCTGTTTTAAAAGCAGTGAAAGGTAGCAGAGATAGTATCTCGCAACCGGCTTGGTAGCCTAAGTGCGCATTTTGTTCCGCTAACCAAATGTCATCATCAAACCCTTCTGGGGTTGGGCCATCTAAAATTTCAGATATTTCAATAAAGTCTAAATTTTCTTGCCCGTTTTCAGCTAGGCGTTTTTCAAGCTCAGCATAGAATGCCAGCGCGGCTTGTAATACGTCGTTGTCATGATCCCAAATCATGGTAGCAGCTGGATCGGTTTTGTTTAGATCCATGTTCAAATAATGATAGGTATCGGCCAGTACTTGAATTGGATTTTCTAACCAAAGTACAGCACCATTTTCATCAATGCTAAAGTTGTGCTGATTGATGCTTAACCAGCCTGATAAAACATGGGGTTCGTTAAACATACGCTGAATTGGGCGAGACAATAGTAACTGTTTACGAGTTAATACATCGGTCATGGCCTGTTTGTCTTCAGGTGTTTCTGCACTTGATAGCAAACCGTTGCAAATCTGTTTATACGCGTAATTAATATCTAAATTGTTGGCGGTTTGTTTTAACAAACCCACCGCCGTTAAATAAGGCACAATGAATTTTGTGGTTGGACGGGCATTAATGTTATTGCCAATGAACCAGTTAACTAGACCATAATGGAATTCAAGGTTGGTGGCTAAGTCTTTACCTTGCAGCACTGTGCTGCGCAATACTTCTGCCATGGCATCATAGGTGCCTAAGCGGTTATCACCCACGGTTAATAGCAATGCAATATTACTGTCGTACGCACCGGCAAGATGGTACTTCATGAATACGTCGGTATCTGGGTTATGAAGACTGATGCCTTGGTCGTCGCGGATTTCACCTTTTTTAGCGTCAGACCAATATTCAATCACACCGCCAGCGTGAGGGGCCAATGCTTGGTTGGTGGCATTTAAACGGGCTTCAACCGATGAGTTATGTCGTAATACACGAGTCGGTTTAGGCAGCTTCTCAGGATGAGCGGCAAGCAGCACCATGGCTTCTACCAAACTTTCTACCACAAAGTATTCATTTTCATTCTCTGGGTTTGAGAATTTTAGGCTGTAACACAACTCAGTTACGCGGTGCTCAACCTGAATGCGCGTATTCATTTCCATAAAGAAGTGTTTGTCACGATCGACGATACATTCAAATGTGGACACACTGTCTAAGCCAACGGCAGCGGCAAAGCGTTCCGCTTCTTCTTCCATGGCTTGCAAAGTTTTAATGTCTTGGCTCAACACCTTAGATTCAACTTCACGGCCTTCTTTCACTGCGCTGGTAAGTGCATTTTCTAAATCTTCAGCGGTGACGGATACTTCTAGTAATTTTTGCTCGTGCATTTGCAATGAACAATCACGACCGCCCAGTGCCAGTGTCCAGTCGCCATTACCTAATACTTGAATCTCTTGGTGGCGGGTGGTTTCAATGTTCAATTCAATCAAGATGTTTTTATTATCACCGGCACCGGTGGCTTTTACTTCGTTTAGAATTTCTAATACAAGTGAAGGGGCTAATTCAGCCACTTTTGCTAACTGGTCTTCTAACTCACCTTCAAATGATGCTGGGTTAGGTAAAATACGCTGACCTTTACCACCGCCGCCGCCAATGCATTTCAGACGGATACGGTTTTCAGGGAATTGTTTGCCAATTTCAATGACTTGCTCGGCGATGGTTGCTTGAAGTTCTTCAATGGTATAAATGTCCACGCCTTTTTTGTAGGCGGCGGCCAATACCACATCGGCTTTGTCTTCTAATGCGTCAGCGGCTTCAAATTTTTCTTTATTTAATGGCAGCTTTTGCTTTTTAACTAATGCCAGTAATGCCTTTTCATCTTTGTGTTTTTTCAGAATGGTTAGGGCTGTGGCGTTGTCCAAACCGGGTGTCACACTCACACCGACTTTTAGTGCGGTACGCTTGGCTTCGTCTTTAAGGCCTGCATCGTGAACAGTTCTAGAGCATGGACCAATAAAGTTAAGGCCAGCTTCTTCCATGGCGCTTACCATGGTTTCGTCTTCGGCCATAAAACCATAGCCAGTGAAAATAGAGTTGTAGCCATTCTCTTTAGCAATGCTAATGATCTGTTGAATGCGAACGTTGCGTTCTTCTTTGTCGACTCCAGTGTAGTCAGGCACACGGTGCACACGCTTAGGGTCGGTTAGCTGGCGCAGTTCCGGAGCTAAGGCATTTTGGTAAACAATGCTGTCTTTTTCAGAAAGTAAAATGCCGTAATGTTCAATGCCCATTTCTTCAAATACGTCCATGGCTTCAATACGAATTGGGCCGCGACAGATGATAAGTGGACGCATATGTGAACAATCAAAAGTTTGTACCCAATCGCTAAACGCGTTACCCAATTGACGATCTTTATGGATCAGTGGGTTATTTAAATAGTATTCGTTTGACATATTTTTTAAATCGCGCACGGGGTGCGCTCCTACAATTTTTTGTGTTTCAGAGAGAACAAACCACGTCTCTCAATTTAAATCTTGGTGTTGTGGGAGGTTTAGAAAAACTCTCTTTGCACTGAGTTAAACGGCTCAGGCGTGTAGTGTTTCAAATGAAACTCCATGTTCTCAGCCAGCACTTTACGTAAGTCACTTGGCATCACAATTTGAGAAATACTACCAAGGCTTAAGGCTTCGTTCGGGTTCATTAATTCGTCTTCGTAGCGCTTCACCAGTAAGGCTTCTTGTTCTTTGCCCCAGTCAGCGCTTTCTTGTTTAGCTTTTACAGCACCGCGAATGGCGCGTAATTCGTTTTTATAAACAAATTCAATTCCAGCCGGGCCCATTACCGCAGCACGGGTAGAGGGTAAGGCCACTACAAAGTCAGCGCCGGTTGGGTAGTTGTTGTAAGACGCATACGCACCACCAAAGGCGTTGCGAATGATTAATAAGAAGCGCGGTGTACGCAAATCAATGATGGCGTCTAGCATGGCGCGGCCCGCTTGTACGATGCCTTGTGCTTCTTGATCTTTACCGGGTAAAAAGCCAGTGGTGTCTTCCATAAAGATCACAGGAATGTTGTACAGATTACAGAAGCGAATAAAGCGGGCATTTTTGTAAGCGGCTGCAATATCAATTTGGCCTGATGCCACGGCCGAGTTATTCGCCACAAAACCGATTACGTTGCCGCCCATACGACCTAAAGCGGTGATGGTATTGCGTGCACGGTCCGGTTGGATTTCCATAAAATCCCCATGATCGCAAAGTTGCTGAATCATGATGGTCACATCTAACGGGGTATTAAAACCGCTTGGGCTGTTGAAGGCTTTTTTCAATAGAATATCAATGTCCCAAGTTTTACGATCAATAGGATCGGATGTTTTTTGAACCGGTGCCAGTTCACTGTTGTTATTTGGAATGTAATTTAAAAGTTGTTTCACTTTTTTCAGTGCGGCTACTTCGTCTTTTACAACAAAGTCGGTGACGCCGCTTTGGCTATGAACACCCGGGCCACCTAGCTCATCCGGTGTCACGTCTTCACCTAACACACTTTTTACAACACCTGGGCCAGTTAAACCAAAGAAGGTATCGTTTGGCTGAATCATAAAGCTGCCTTGGCGTGGCAAGTAAGAACCGCCACCTGCGTTAAAGCCGAACATGCACATAATAGAAGGCACAACCCCTGAAATTTTACGCAAGGCCGTGAAGGCTTCGGCGTAACCGTCAAGACCACCAACACCGGCAGGCACATAAGCGCCGGCACTGTCGTTAAGGCCTACAAGCGGAATGCGGCGTTTTCCAGCCAGTTCAAATAAACGCGCCAGTTTTTTACCATTGGTGGCGTCCATTGAACCGGCACGTACCGTAAAGTCATGTCCATATAGTGCTACATCGCGGCCGTTAATTTTAACAACTGCGGTTACCAAGCCAGCGCCGTCTAGGTTTTTACCCCAGTTTTGAAACAGCACTTTTGGGTCTTCATCAGTTAATACTGAAATACGTTCCCAAATGGTCATGCGGTTTTTGCTGTGCTGACGGGTAATGGCGTTCACGCCCGGAGCCGTTTTTGGGCGCTTGATTAGGTCATAGCCTTTTTTAAGGCTTTCTTCATATAGGCCCGGCTCATAGCTGGCTTGGCCGGGAATGCTGAATTCCACTTCTTTGGCTTGGCCAAAAGGATTTTCCAGAGTAACCGTATCTTGTTTATGTTCGGTGTTGGATTTTGTCATGTTGTCGATTTACCTAATGTTAGACCGCGCTTGAACCTAGAGTAGCCGTTAGAGCCAATGACTGCCTACTAAGTTGCTTATTAGAGAGGTTGCTCAGTTTGTCGCAATCTGAATGTATCGATTAATAATTGTTGGGGCGGATCATATAAGGGAATGTCTAGTATGTGAATAGCCTTATATTCCAAGGGATATGACTATAAATGGCTTGAAGCATGATAAATAAAGGCATTCTGTGGAGGGAGTGTCGAATTAGGTCACAAAAAAGTTAAATATTGATAGACATTATCGCTCAATACTAGGGTGTGAAAGCTCATAAAAATAGACATAAGCTTTCACATTTGAAAAAAGTGTTGCCAGTACTAGTGAGCGATGGCGCTTGGATAATGCAGGGCTGCCTTATCGGCAATGTAAAAGTGCTCGCTGCTGGCACATTCCCACCAGTTCTGCCATTGCGGGTCTAAGTGATTGCGAGCGCTTTCGTTCACTAAGCAGTTTGTTTCTAATAAAGGGGCCAGTGACCCCCAAGAGATTGTCAGTCCATTTGCCGCGCGGCGTTTTAGCATGTTTGGTGTTAGCTGCTTTGGATTATTCAGCCCCATACTGCCCACCAACTCAAAAAAGGCCTTGATGGTGTTTTGCTGAAAATTCGCAACACGCTGGCCTTTGCTGGCAACATTAATGGCTTTGCCGCGCACAGGGTCTTGTGTTGCCACCCCAGTTGGGCACTCATTGGTATTACAGGCTTGGCTTTGAATGCATCCAAGGGCCATCATCATGGTGCGTGCAGCATTCACCGTATCGGCGCCTACGGCAATTTTACTGAGCAGGTCAAAGCTGGAGGCGGTTTTTCCTGCTGCGATAATTTTTATGTCATCACGCAGTCCGCAACCAATCAACATGCTGTTAACCAAATACACAGCATCCAAACAGGTGATGCCAAGGCGGTTAGAAAATTCTACCGGTGCGGCGCCAGTGCCGCCTTCGGCACCGTCAACGGTAATAAAGTCTGGATAGATTTGGGTTTCTAGCATGGCTTTACAGATGCTTAAAAATTCGGCTGGGTTGCCTAAGCACAATTTAAATCCAACGGGTTTGCCATCACTTAAATCACGCAGGGTTTTCACAAAACTTAAAAGTTGAGTGGGGGTTTGGCATTCAGGATGCGCTGCAGGGGAGACACAATCCCTATCTTTTGAAATCACACGAATGGCGGCGATTTCGTCTGTGATTTTGGCTTTGGGTAATACACCGCCATGGCCGGGTTTAGCGCCTTGAGATAATTTAATTTCGATCATTTTTATGGCATCTGTTTTTGCCATGGTTGAAAAGCGTTCTGGGTCAAACGATCCTTCAGGGGTACGACAACCAAATAAGCCTGAGCCTATTTGCCAAACTATGTCACCGCCATGTTTTAAATGGTACTGACTCACACTGCCTTCGCCAGTGTTGTGATAAAAGCCACCTTTGCTGGCACCTAGGTTTAGGGCTTCAATGGCTTGACTGCTTAATGCACCAAAGCTCATGGCCGAAACATTTAGGTAAGCGGCGCTATAGGGTTGTTTGCAATCTTTGCCGCCAATGGTTATGCGTTGAAATTCAGGTTTGACGTGAGTGGGGGCCATGCTGTGCCAAAGGCTAATGTAGTCTTCAGCCATTAAATCTCTTTGTGTGCCAAAGGCGATGGTGTCGCGAATGTTTTTTGCACGTTCATACACCAAGGTACGCTGTTCACGATTAAAAGGTAATTCGTCTGTGTCACTGGCGATAAAGTATTGATGGATTTCTTTGCGAAACGATTCTAAAAAATAACGAATATACGCGGCCACAGGATATAGGCGATTAAGGCTGTGTGCGCTAAAAAATAAATCGTAAGCGCCCACACAGGTGTAAGCCAGTGTGGCCAGCAGTAATATAATCGGTGCGATACTGTGTTCAGAAGTTAACCAAAAAATGGCAGTACCATTGCCTAGGGTGGCAATGAACCAATATACCTTTTGCATTAAGGTCATAATGTCTCGTTCTACAGGCTTAAAAAAAATAGGTGTAAAAGATAGCAGTAGTCTAAACATAGGTTAAGCGCTTTGTTTACGGCAAGTCAGGTTTATTGCAGAATGATTTTAATTTTTGCTTTATGGCGCTGAAAATCATGGGTTAAGGTAGGGATGATGGATGGGCGCCTCTCAAAAAAGAGGCGCTCACAGAGCTTTATTTTGATTGAATGTAATTAGCCCAGCCGCCAAATTCAGTAATGTTTGTGGCATCAGCCACTACATTGCCTTCACTCATAAAACCACAATGCCATGAGCCATCGGCCAGCTCTACTTTGCCAATGCCTAATGGAGCAGGAATACCTGCTACAAAAGAGCCAAAGTGTTCTATGGGCATGCTCCAAACTTCCACTTCAATGGCACTGCCCTGATCATCATCACGCAGCATAGCTGGACGTTTACCATCTGGCAGCGCATAAAGTTGATAGTGATCAGAACTTTTGGTTTTGGCCACCAACTTTGCCTCTCGTTCGGTTAGTTGCCAGTTTAGAGGAAACCCTTCTAAGTGCGCGCCGCAAACCACAACGTTAATCATATTGCTTGGTTTTGGAATACCGTTTTCAGTAAAGGGTTCTAGGGAGAGGTTGCTGGTGCCTTGAGGTAAATCTAATTCTTTATGTAACGCACCACCATAACTTAGTAACATCATGTCGGTGAACGCATGGCTGAATAAGGTAACGCCCCAGCTAACGCCATTTTCAGTTCGTCCTACCGGAATATTTGTGGCGCTGTAATCCAATAGGTTCATGAAATTGGTGTACGTACCTAAAATAGAATTGTACTTAATGGGCTCTTGTCGTAATTCTTCACGAGTGAACTGAGTGGGGCAGGTGGGGGTTAACATAAAGTCCACAGCGTTCACTTGAGCGTCACAGATTTTTTTATATGCCTGCAGTTGATATTGAGCGTCAAACGCATCGGCAGCGGTTTTGCTTTCGGCGGATCCTATAATGGTTTGAATCACCTCTAACATGGATTCACGCTTCACATCTTTTGTGGCCAGCCAGCGTTCCGCTACCCAAGGTCCTTCGTATAATAATTTTGCAGCTTCGGTGAAAGGGGTAAAATCCACATCTACTTTTTTTCCGCCTAATGCTTGTAAGCGTTCGATGGTGTGTTCAAATAATGCTTGGGTTTCTGAATTATTATAAAAGTCTAACTCAGTGGGCACGCCGAAAGTAAATTGGCTAGGTACTTTAGGTTCAAAATATCGTAATTGATTGGTCGGTGAATTTTTTCTGGCGTAACTATCTTGCGTATCATATTGGCCAGCCACCTGAGTGACCAATGCAGCGTCCTGTGTATTTAATGCAAATACTGTAATGCAATCCAAGCTTAAACAGGCTGGCACCAAACCGGTATTGCTGAATAAACCTTTTGTGGGTTTATGACCAATTAAATTATTAAACGCTGCTGGCACACGACCACTGCCAGCGGTATCTGTGCCTAATGCAAAGCTCACTTGGCCAAGGGCAGTACTGATGGCTGATCCTGCGCTGGAACCGCCAGATACATAATCCGGGTTAAACGTATTTTTCCCTTCACCATAGGGGCATCGCACACCCACAAGCCCAGTGGCAAATTGGTCTAAGTTGGTTTTTCCAAGAGGAATGGCCCCGGCTTTTATTAATTGATCCACCACAAAAGCATTGTCTGAAGGGGTGTAAGCAAAGTCTGGGCAAGCGGCTGTGGTGGGTACACCGGCTAAATCAATGTTATCTTTTATGGCAAACGGCACACCGTATAATGGTAAGTCGTCAATAGAATATTCATTAAGTTTATTCAGGTAACCATCAAGTTGTTCAGGGCTTAATAGCGTGATCCAAGCATTATAGTCTTGTTGCTCAAGCGCTTGTTCTCGCAAGCGATGCAGTAACGCTTTTGGGGTGAACTGTTTATCTTTATAAGCATTTTTTAATGCAGTAATGTTTAAGTTATACATGGTGTTTCCTAATAATATTTTAAAATTCTAAAGGGTTTCAATCAGCACTAATGGTTGACCTGCCTGTATCCCTTGCCCTTGATCCTTTAATAGGCTGTGAACGGTGCCATCGCAGAGCGCGTGAATTTCAATCTCCATTTTCATGGATTCTAAAATCATTAACACTTGGCCCGCTTTAACGGTTTCACCGGCTTTCACTGTGCACTGCCAAACACTGCCTGAAACGGGGCTGTCCATCACTTCACAGTTATCAGGAATGTCCAGAGCATCTGTGTCTTCTAATGCTTCTTCTACTTGTTCGTAAGTGAGTTGTCCGTTCTTTTTCCATTGTTCGAGTTCTTCATCAAATGCGCATTCTCTTTGCTCAATAAAGTCAGAAATAGAATCGTGGTGGTGAGTTAAAAAGTCTTGGTAGTCATTTAAATTGAATTGCGTTTCTTCGATGCGTAAAGATACTTTGCCTTTTGGCAGTCCTTCTCGAATGTCAGCCAGTTCTTCAGGAGAAACTTTATAAAATTTAATTTGATCAAAAAACTCTAATAGCCAGGGTTGCTTAAAGTCCTGGGTTTTTCTGTAACGATTCCACATTTGTGAGGTACGACCCACAAACTGATACCCACCTGGGCCTTCCATGCCGTATACACACATGTAAGCGCCACCTATCCCCACTGAATTTTCGGCCGTCCAAGTCCGTGCGGGATTGTATTTAGTGGTGACCAATCTGTGCCTTGGGTCTAATGGGGTTGCCACGGGGGCGCCTAAGTAAACATCCCCTAAACCCATGACTAAATAATTGGCATCAAACACGGTGTCTTTTACGGCTTGAATGTCTTTAAGGCCGTTGATTCGACGAATAAACTCTAAATTGCTGGGGCACCATGGGGCATCGGCCCTTACCGATTGCATGTATTTCTCAATGGCCAACTGGCAAGCTTCATCATCCCAGCTCAACGGTAAATGCACGATACGAGAGGGCACACTAAGGTTTTCACTGCTGGCCACATGTTTGCAACCTGCATTAATGATTTCGATTAACTGAGCAAGTGAAATAGCCATTGAATCAAAGTGTATTTGCAGTGATCGAATGCCGGGAGTGAGCTCGCGTAATCCGTGTATGTTTTGTTGCTCTAACCAAAGCATTAACGCATGGACTTTAAAGCGACGAGGAATATCTAATTCAAGAGGGCCTATTTCAACCAATAAAAAATGATCGCCGGCTAAGCGGCATACCACATGATCGTCTCCCAATTTTCCATTATGAATAATAGGGCTGGTTAATGAATTGACGGATTCAAATTTTGCTTCTGAATCATTCTCTGGCAGTAATAGCTTTGGCAGCGTATTTAAATGACCCTGTTCAGCGGCAACCGCTTGCTCATGGTTCACAGGAATAAATTGAATTTTACTGCCTGCTTTTAGTTGGCCTAATTTCCAAAGGTCAGCGGTGATCACCGTTGCAGGGCAAACAAACCCCCCTAGTGATGGACCGTCGGGGCCTAAAATAACCGGCATGTCACCAGTAAAGTCAACGGTGCCAAAAGCGTAAGCGTTGTCATGAATGTTGGATGGGTGCATGCCGGCTTCGCCGCCGCTGTCACGGGCCCATGTGGGTTTCGGACCAATTAAACGCACCCCTGTTCGCGAAGAATTGTAATGCACTTCCCAAATGTGATTAAAAAAAGTATCGATGTCATTGTCAGTGAAAAAGTCAGGGGCACCATGGGGACCATAAATGACTCTGAGTTGAGTCAGTTCTGGAGTTAATATTTCTGATATAGCATGGGGTTCACTGAAAGAAGGTAACGCTTCGTTAATGGTGCAATTTGCATCCAGTTCTATGACGTCTCCAGTGCGCAAGGCCCGGCCTACGTGTCCGCCAAATTGCCCTAAAGTAAACGTCGACTTTGAACCTAAATAATCCGGGCATTGAATGCCACCTTTAATGGCTAGGTAGCAACGGGCGCCTGTTTGATCCGCTAATTTCCCAATGCTTAAGGTTTGTCCGGCCTTAATGCTGAGCACTTGATTCATGGGAACGTCGGTTTGATCCAATGCGGTTTTAAATGGGGCGCCAACTATCGCAACATGACAGGGCACATGAAACTTTAACGTTGGGCCGTTTAACGTAATTTCTAATGCAGCCGCATCCAGTGGGTTATCTAATAACTGATTGGCTAATCGAAAACTCACACTGTCCATAGGTCCAGAAGGTGGCACGCCAACATGCCAGTGCTGTTGTCTTCCGGGAAAATCTTGAATGGTTGTTTGTGTGCCGCCACTTAATACAGAAAAACTGGGTGTACTGGCTTTAAAGTTCAGCAAGGTGTTTGTAAAAAGCTGTTTGTTATTTTCTTCTGTCTGCATTGGGCCATTTAATATAGCTTGTACATAGGCTTTGTTAGTTTGAATGCCATAAATAACACTTTGATCCAATGTATGTTTGAGTTGTTTGATGGCTTGGTCTCGATTGCTTTCAGTGACAATGACTTTTGCAATCATGGGGTCGAACAAAGCAGGCACTTCAATGCCTGATTCAACCCAGCTATCGATTCGGACGGATTCAGCTTTAGGCCAGCTTACTTGAGATAATAAGCCGCTGCTTGGCATAAAATCTTGAGCCGGATTTTCAGCGTAAATGCGGGCCTGAATACTGTGGCCTTTAGGGGTTAATGTTTGTTTGAGTGCGTGCAAATCCCCCAGTTCATTAGCCGCTTGTTTTACCATGCATTCAACTAAATCGATGCCCCATACTTGTTCAGTAACACCGTGTTCCACTTGCAATCGAGTATTCACCTCTAAAAAGTAAAATTGTTTTTCAGTGGCGTCATAAATGAATTCAACCGTACCTGCATTTCGGTATTGAACCGAGGCCATGAGTCGCTCGGCTGTGTTGTGCAGTTCTTCTCGTACGGCTTGGCTCAGATCATGGGCAGGGGTTTCTTCGATGACTTTTTGATTGCGACGCTGTGCCGAGCAATCCCGTTCGCCTAAGCTAATGGCTTTGCCTTTTCCGTCAGCAAATATTTGTACTTCAATATGGCGAGCGTGCTCTATAAGTTTTTCTAGAAACACGCCGTCATTTGAAAAATAATTGGCGCCAAGGCGTTTCACGCTTTCCCAAGCATGGTTTAAATCGTCGTTGTTATGGCAAGCTTGCATACCAATACCACCGCCACCGGCGGTGCTTTTTAGCATGATTGGATAGCCAATTTTATTGGCCCATTCAATGGCCTCTTCTTGTTTGGTTAATAATGGGGTGCCGGGTACTAATGGCACACCTGCTTTTTCAGCGGCCTCTCGGGCTAAATGTTTTAAATCAAACAGTTCCATTTGATCCGTGGTTGGGCCAATGAACGTGATGTTGTGAGTTTCGCAGGCTTCTACAAAGTGTGTGTTTTCACTTAAAAATCCGTAACCAGGGTGAATGGCATCGGCACCATGCTCTTTAGCAATATGGATTATGTTTTGAATATTTAGGTAGGTATCGGCGACCGATCCGTTTCCTAAGCAGACGGCTGTATCCGCTTGCTGAACGTGCAAAGAATCTTTGTCCGCTTCATGGTAAACAGCAATCGAGCGAATACCTAAGGATTTTAATGTGCGAATAATGCGAGTGGCAATGGCCCCACGATTTGCAATCAAAACTGTGCTAAACATAATTTGATCCTAGTGGTCGGGTCGTCCCGGTTTTGTTAGCGCTAATTAGGTCGTCCCAATTAGAAATGCATGTATATAAATGATTTGGTTAAGCTTGTTTAAGCAATTATTCCCATGCCAATATTTCTATTGGGGTCGGGTTGTAACCGTTGCATGGATTATTTAATTGCGGACAATTTGAAATTAAAACTAAGGTGTCCATGTTGGCTTTTAGCTCTACATATTTTCCTGGGGCTGAAATACCATCTTCAAATGTGAGTTTACCGTCGCTGGTGACAGGTACATTCATAAAAAAGTTTATGTTATGGGTGATATCAGACTTGCATAAGCCAAATTCTTCATGCTCTTGAATGGCTAACATCCAGCTGTCACGACAGGCATGCATACAGCGTTTTTCTAAATCATAACGCACAGTATTGGATTCAGTTGCACACGCACCGCCCACTGTATCGTGACGACCACAGGTGTCGGCCACAATTTCAAGTAAGTCATTATTCAAATTGGTTTTAAGTTGGGTGCCTGCCGTCAGGTATAAACCACCTTGTTCACGAATGGTGTCCATGGCGCTGTAGCGCTCGCTGACGTCGTGTGCATTATAAAATAGGGTGTCGGCCGCTTGATTGCCTTTTAAATCCACAATACGGAAGGTTTCACCTTTTGGAATGATGCCGATGTAATAATCCCCGGCATCGATGGTTTTTGCTAAGTAAGCGTCTTGTGGATTGAGTTCACTGGGTTTAATCATGATGTGTCTCCTCTATAGTCCAAAGTGATAAAGTGCATTGTTTTCAAAACCGCGGCGATTTTCATCACAGTGATTTAAGCACTCATCATCTTCTTGCATGGCAGGAGCGATGCTTAGGTTAAGCTCAATTAATGAACTTGGGTATTCCTCAGCCATATTTAATGGGTGCGGACAGGTGTGCAGTACCACAAGTGTATCCATCTCAAAGCGAAGCGTGACACTGTCACCGGCTTGGCTTTGGCGCGCTAAGCTCAGCTTGCCTTCTTCATCTGCGCGTACTTCACTGAACCAATTTACATTGGCGCACATATCCTGTTTGTATAGATCGTACTTTGCCAGTTCAACTAAAAAACTATCAAATCCATTTTGCATCCAAGCATTTTGCTGGGTTTGATAATCTCGCTTTCCCCATTTTTGTATATGCGATGGGTGAGAGTTACCACAAAGGGTTTCATGCCAACCAAAGCTGTCGTTTGTGATGGAGCAAAAAATTCGGCCCATATCACTGTACAAGCAATGGCCTTTGGTCAGTTTAAAGGTGTGTTGACATTTTAATGTGTCGGGGGCGTTATATTTTTCATTGAGTTCTGTTGGATTAAAAAACATCATGCCCACATTTGCAGCGCCTTCTAAATCTTTAATGGTGAGTGCAGTGCCGCGGCGAACCACCATAGACCAATGGCTACCACTGGGGATTTTAGTTTGATAAGACTTGTTTTTAATAATGCTGTTGTACGTCATATTCATTTACCACCGTAAAGGTGTTTTGTATTGCAGGGTGTACTCATGAGGCATTTGCCTGTTTGGTCATGAGTGATTCATTAATATCGGTTTCAGATTCGTTAAGTTTCAGTGCGCTTTTTATGGATTTAAAACTGGCGGCATCGGTTTGTCCCACGGGCAAATCAAATGTAATGGTGCTGCCAAATCGATTAGGGGCATGTGGATCGTGACGAGTTTTATCAAATACCCATAATCGAGTGCCTAAGTAAAACCCTTCATTTAAATCATGGGTCACCATAAAAATTGTGAGCTCATATTTTTTCCATAGCTCTAGCACTAACTTGTGCATGTCTTTGCGTATGCCGGGATCAAGGGCACCAAAGGGTTCATCCAGTAATAAAACTTTTGGATGTTTGATTAACGCTTGGGCAATGGCCAGCCGTTGCTGCATGCCTCCTGATAGCTCATGAGGGTATTTATCTTTTGCTGCTATCAACCCTACGGCCTCTAACCATTTGTCTGCTTCGTCTAACGCCTGTTTGCGGCGGTTACCAAATAAGCGCCCCAGCAGTGGGCTGCCTTCAAATTCCTTTGCGATGGCCACATTTTGTCTGACGGTTAAATGTGGGAAAACAGAATACTTTTGAAATACGATGCCGCGATCAGGGCTGGGTTCAGCCACAATGTCTTCACCATCCAGCAGTACCACACCTTTTGAATGTGACTCAGTACCAAGTAACATTTTTAAAAATGTACTTTTCCCACAGCCAGATGCCCCTACCATAGTGACAAACTCTCCGGCTTTTACCTGGCAGTTAATATTTTCTAATACAATGTTTTCGCCATAACATTTTTGTGCGTGGCGAAATTCAATTTGATAATGACTCATAACTCACCTATTTCGCTGCGTGATACCAAGGGAACACTTTTTTACTGGTTTTAACCAATAACCAATCCAATACAAAAGCCAAGAAAGTAATCCAGATTACATAAGGTAAAATCACATCCATGGCTAAATAACGGCGTACTAAGAATATTCGATAGCCAAGGCCTTCTGTGGCCGCAATGGCTTCAGCCGCTATTAAAAACAACCAAGCTGTTCCTAAACTTAAGCGCAATGCGTCAAGTAGGCGGGGTAAAATTTGCGGCAGTAGTACACGGTTTATTAATTGAAACGAATTTGCCCCTAGGGTTTGGGCTTTTACTAATTGTTCTTGGGGAATGTCTTTTGTGCGTTGGTATAAATCACGAATTAAAAATGGGGTAATCCCTACTATGATGAGCATCACTTTTGATAGCTCACCCAGCCCAAATACAATAAACAGCAAAGGCAGAACGGCCATGGGCGGGATCAAAGACAGTGCGGTTATCACAGGGTTAAGGTTGGCGCCAATTAATGGAATGGCCCCTGTAATTAAGCCCAGTATTAGGCCGATGGCTGCGGCACATGCCACACCCATTAAAAGTCGTTTTAAACTACTGAAGGTGTCTTGCCAAAATAAATACTCACCGGTGCGTTTACTTGGGGTGAAGGCAAGGCGGTCAATGGCCGCATAAAACTGGCTGACGCTTGGCAGTAATTTATCGTTTGGATTTTCTACTTTTCTCACTTCTGAACCCCATTGATAAAGTGCCATCAGTAGAATAAATGGCAATATCCCAAGAACGATCGCTAAAGGGCGAGACGGTTTTTTATTTATCCAGCGTTTCATAATACGTTCTCTGGCAGTTTATGGGTTCGTGTTTGTAATATTGGTATTGATCGTTTTAGCTTTAAGTTACTTAAACAACGTCCTTGTTGTCTAAGCAATTGTTTACCCTGTTATGAATTAGGGTTTAGCTTATAACTTGCCTTGTGCAGCCATCTCCATGAAGCTTGGATCAAAGCGAAGTTGAATATTGCCTTTGTCACCAAATACACCTGCAGGGGTTTCAATGCCAATGAAGCCAGCGTCAGCAGCGCCATCACCTAATAGGCCGTGGTTAAAAGAAAATTTCGCCACGTATTCCATTGTATTTTTAAGTGCTGGGCTATTTACAAACTCAACCGCATCTTTGGCTTTGTAGAACATTTTGGTTGAATCAAGTTGGGATTCGAAACCGGCTAAATCAGTACCTGATGCTTTACCCATGTGAGCGCGTACTTTTTTGCTTTTTTGCATTTCATCCATAATTTCGTACCAAGCACCGGTTAGTGCTTTACCAAATTTTGGATTTTCTTCTAATACCTTGGTGTTTACGATAAGAGTATCGATGATCTCACCAGGAATATTTGAGCTATCAAAAACCTTGTTACTTTTAGGCATGGATAAAATCTCGCTCACAAGCGGGTTCCAAGTGGCAACGGCGGTAACATCTTTGGTGGTATAAGCTGACACCAAATCGGCATCCGATGTGTTCACCACTTTTACATCTCTTTCTGACATGCCAACGCTTTCTAAGCCGCGAGCTAATAGGTAATGAGACACACTTAATTCAACCAAGTTTATGCTTTGGCCTTTTGCATCTTTAATGGACTTTCCATCTTTTAGAATGACGGCATCATTACCGTTTGAGAAATCACCGACGATCATGGCGGTTGAATCTATGCCACCGGCGGCAGGAATAGTAAGGGCATCAATGTTGGCCATGGTGCAAGCATCAAACTCACCCGCGGTATATTGATTCATGGATTCCACGTAGTCATTGAACTGCACCACATCGATATTGATGTCGTATTTATCAGCCCATTTTTTTACGATGCCAGATTTGTCGCCGTACTCCCACGGCATCCAGCCCACGTAAATTGACCAGCAGACTTTGAAGTCTTCTTTTGCTTGAACAGCCGGAGCACTTAATACACCAAAGGCTAAAGATGCGCTTAATAAAACGCTAGTAGTAAAGGTTTTCATTGGGTTCTCCCAAGTGATTTATGGTTACATACGAGTAATCTTGGCTAACGCCAATTGATTCTCCCGGGCTTTTTTCCCGCCGTGTAACCTTCTAAACACTCAAGAGTTTAGGGAGGTCGATAGCTCTCGGACCAGTCGCTTAAATAAGCCGGAACCCTAGCTATACTATTTCAAATTGTTCAGGTTGAACGAACAGTCATTCATGTGTTTGGCCATTCGCCAAGATTACCCTGTGTATATGTTTTAGCAACTTGAATGCCAAATCAAAAAGTAAGCTTGTTGACTGGGGTGGGATGAAAATTTTGGTGAATTTATAATGGGTTTTGTTTTTGTTTGGGGCGATTTTTTGGAGTTGTGTTCGATTGTGGTGCGGCTTGGTGTTTTTTAAATGAGGAATATTCGGGTGGTTTCAGCTGAGGAAAAAACTAAAACCACCCGTCAAAGCGGGTGCTGATTATTTAACTAACAACTCAGGTTTGATTAAATCTGTCATGAAGGGTTTGTGTGTTGCGATTTCTTCAACGGTCAGCCCATTTAGTTCATAGGGAAAAACTAGCCAGTCTTGTGTGTCGTGCAAGCAATAATCTGGCTTAATATTCGTTTTGTTCATACCGGGTTTTTGATACAGGGTAGCTATGCGAATGTCTTTTGGCATGTTGAGTTTTAAATGCTTTTTTAAGCGGCTTAAAACAGCATTGATATTTAGGCCAGAGCTGAACGCATCGTCTACGATCAATAATCCATCTTCGGCATTTAGATTTTCAATTAAGTATTGTGTGCCGTGAACGCGAATTTCATCAGGGTTTTCTACCATGCTTTGGTAGCTTGGCAGGCCTTTATAAGAAGTACGCAGGGCTATGTGGTCGGTTTTTACCCCTAAGGTTTGCAGGCATTCTTGTACATAGATACCCACTGTGCTGCCGCCACGCCAAAGGCCCACGATAAACGTTGGGCGGAAACCACTTTCAAAAACCTTTACCCCTAAGCGGAAAGCATCTTGGATAAGTGTCTCTTCGTCTAAATAACGTTTTTCCATGATCTGCCTGACAAATGCGATAAGAATGCGTATTATACATAACCTGACCAATAAGTCAGATAATGTATTTCAAAGATTGATAATCAACTACTATATATAAGGGTTTGCCATGGCAGAAAAGCAGTATCTAAGCGCACAAAGCTTGCTTGAAGACTCTTTTAAGCTGGGTAAGCAAATCTTAGAAAGCGATTTTCGCCCCACATTTATGATTGCAGTATGGCGCGGTGGTGCCCCTGTGGGTGTGGCAGTACAAGAATACTTGGCCTTTCATGGTGTTGAAACTGACAATATTGCCATTCGTACATCGTCATATGCAGCGGCCATTGACCAGCAATCTCGCCAAGTTAAAGTGCATGGCCTGAACTATTTAATGAAAAATGTACAAGCACACGACAGGTTATTAATTGTGGATGATGTGTTTGATACTGGTCGTTCTATCGAAGCCATCATTAAAGAATTACATCGCAGAACCCGCCTAAATATGCCACAAGATGTGAGAGTGGCCGTACCGTATTACAAGCCTTCTCGTAATCAAACGGATCGTGAACCTGATTATTACATTCATGAAACGGAAGCTTGGCTAAAGTACCCTCATTCCCTTGAAGGCTTAAGCGCTGAAGAAATTTCAAAAGGTCGCCCTGAGCTTTACGACATCATTAAAGATCATCTACCTAAGGGTCTTTGATGGTAGTGTGGTTTTAATGCTCGGCAAGCAGAAAGGCATTAT
This sequence comes from uncultured Thalassolituus sp., assembly GCA_913054055.1. GTDB lineage: Bacteria > Pseudomonadota > Gammaproteobacteria > Pseudomonadales > Oceanobacteraceae > Bermanella. The sequence goes on along the minus strand of CAJXIT010000012.1, from coordinate 147 downwards.
TGCAACTAATAGTGCCGCTGCGCTTTAATTTTCTCTCTTATCTTTTCTCTCGTTCTTTTTTACTCTCCAAATACTCTGATATTTGTTTTACAAAAATCGCTTGTTCAACATTAAGCGCTTGCAAAGCATGTTTATTGGGCTTTAACC
>CAJXIT010000011.1 GCA_913054055.1 uncultured Thalassolituus sp. | reverse complement strand
GGTTTCAAATGGTCTGGCTGAATTGCGACGACTTATTTTCAAAGTTAAACGAATCAGGATTCATGGCCATTGATAAAACTGTTTAAAAATCAGCAGCTTAAAGCAAGTGAAAGGATATTCGAAAGGCACCAAGGCATTAAAAACGTCTTTTATATAGCTAATCCCTATAAACCAATGTCTGACACGGGGGCAATGCTGAACTATATATTCTAAGCAGATTTATTTGCTCACGGATATGGATAGGAGAGCGTTTATGCCTAGAGCTAAAAAAGTGAAAGATCAGCCAGTTTCGGCAGACCAACCAGATATGGAATTTATTGGCAGTACAGAAGAAGGCGTATTGCGTTCCATTGCTTCTCGTCAGAAATTGCGAACGCAAGTTGATAGTGAAGTAGAGGCTTTTTTAAAAGCCGGTGGTTCCATTGATGAAATTGAACCCAATGTGATGGCGGATCCACCGCGTAAACCCACATCAAACTATGGCTCTCGCCCAATTTAGTCGGGCGGACATAGATAGAAAAAAGCGGCCTTGTGCCGCTTTTTTTGTGTGTGGACATTCACTGGTAAGTGGTTAACTTGTACCATTTTTATATTTGATACTTGGGTCAATCTCACAATTATGTGGTCAGCCTCAGACAGTTTGCCAGATTAGCGCATTTTGATATTGATATACCCATGGCCCAGTAATAAGGTGGCTCACACTTCGCCATCTCATAAATAAAATAATAAAAAGAGGTCATGGATGAGACTTTTTCCTGCGTTAATTGCTTACTTGCTGCTGACCAATACCTGTTTAGCCCAACCGATTCTGCTGGAAGGCAATTTAGAAGATTGGACGCATACTAGTTTAGTGGGTGACACCATCTACGAGCCCATTATGGACATAGAGCAAGGTGTGATCATTCGAGCAGAGAGTCGTTCATCAGCGTCTAGCTTAAATTACAGTCACGAGATTGACTTAAATGTCATGCCCATTTTGCAATGGCAATGGACCGCGCAAATTTTGCCATATGCCATGACGGTTAATGAAGAAGGGCTAGAGCAAAGAATCACGGATTATAATGAGATGCTGCCACAGGGCGATGACTTTGTTTTGCGTGTGATTGTCAGTCAAACCCCATTATTTTCTGATGCTAAGTCATTGCACTATGTGTGGTCGGCCAATCAAGCCATTAATAGTCACTGGGCCATAGACGCCAATAACAAGGTGTTGGTGGTCAGCGGAGAAGGGCAAACCACTATGAAATGGCAAACTTTATCACGACACATTCAAAAGGATTGGTTTGAGTTATTTGGCGAGCACATAGACGCCATTGATGACATTACTTTGATGACAGATAGTGATGCCATTAAGGGCCATGCTGTTGGCTATTATGGGGACATCAGAGCATTGCAAGGCAAACCTTTAGCCAGTATCAGTAAGTCGATTCATAACTAGTGTGTTTAACGCCTTGATAAAGCAATCTCAGGTACCTAGCTTGCTGATTCGGCGTGGCAGAATAAACTAATTTCTTAGTAGTTTGTTTTGTTCCTGCTTTTTGTTGCGTTATACCAGAAGTGAGCTGCAGGCATCCATAACATCAACCTGCCACAAATTCGGAAACTGCCTGAGACTCCCGATCAAAGCACTTCGTGCGTCGGGAATGACGATAGGCTTAATAAAAAATAAGAGATCCCCGCGTTCGCGGGCATGACGTAATAAAAAACGGGACACTGATAGGCCCCGTTTTTTATTTGTACTGTTTTCTTCAGTTGGGATATTTAATCAAATTCGTATTCGATCATGGTGGCGGCATATTGTCCGCCCCAAATGCGGTCGTTTAACACCTTGGCTTCAACAATGTACTGGCGCAGTTCTGCCGTGCATATTTGATAATCTAAGCGCCAGCCATTTTTATTGCGTTGAGCAGAGGCTTCGTCAGGAAACCAAGTGAACTGGTTTTCACCAAAGTTGGCTTCACGGAAGGCATCAACAAATTCTAGCGGGCCAGTAATTTGGTCCATGAAAGCTTGCTCTTCGGGCAAGAACCCCGGTTCGTTTTGATTGGCTTTGTAGTCGGCTAAATCCACTGATTTATGGGCAACACCAAAGTGACCAGCAAAAATAAATTCGCGGCGCTTTCGTTTGGTTTTTTTCAGGTGTTCAATGAACTCTTGCTGAAAGCCCAGTTTGTCGTCCAGCGTATTGTGTTCATCTATGGTTGGAAATAACACAGATCCAATAGACACTTGATCGAAGTCCGCTTGCACATAGCGCCCAAAGCGATCGCAGGCTTCAAAAGCTAGGCCTGTCATAATGGCCTTTGGCATTTCTTTGGTTAAGACCGCGACACCAGAATAATTGTCTGGCTCGGCATCAAAAAAGTAGGCGTTGTAGTGTTCTGGGTAAAGTACGTTATCGCTAAGCTGATATTCTTTTGCCTTCAGATTCTGTACACACACCACGTCAGCATCCTGATCTAGGATCCAGTCATAAAAGCCCTCTTTTACAGCGGCTTCTAATCCGTCAACTTGTACAGTCATTACCCTCATAAAGGCTCCCTATCTTGCGAGGCGGCTATGATACCAGTTTTGCCTTTTTGCACATCTTTAAAAACGTGTTTTTTAAGCCAGATTGGTTGGGATATAGCCTGTATTGCAATTATTTTGGTTATTTTGCTTTGTATGATGGGAATTATAGACGCAGCCGTTAAAATACCCGCCTATAAAACGAATATTAGCTCAGTTCGACCATTTATATCCATAAGTTGGCGAACCTTGGCTAGAGCGTTTACTCTTCTTAAAGCACTCAGTTAGATATATGGTTGGCCAGATGCAGGATTATCAAAAAGCGTTTATTGAATTTGCCATTGAGCAAGGTGTACTGAAATTTGGCGAGTTTGAATTAAAGTCTGGTCGCATTAGCCCGTACTTTTTTAATGCCGGATTGTTTAACAGTGGTAAAGCCATGGCAACCTTAGCTAAAAGCTATGCCGCTGCCATTGTGAATTCCGGTGTGGAAATGGATGTATTGTTTGGCCCTGCTTACAAAGGCATTCCTTTATCTGCCACCACGGCAATGGCGTTGTCTCAAGAATACGATCGCGATACCCCTTATACGTTTAACCGCAAAGAGAAAAAAGCCCATGGTGAAGGTGGCACGTTAGTGGGCGCCCCACTTGAAGGCAATATCTTAATCATTGACGATGTGATTACAGCGGGGACAGCGATTCGTGAGGTGATGGATATGCTGGCTGAACATGATGGCGCCAAACCGGCAGGTGTAATCATTGCGCTAGATCGCCAAGAAAAAGGCAAAGGTGAATTGTCAGCCATTCAAGAAGTGGAGCGTGACTTTAAGATTCCTGTGATCAGCATTGTAAAACTTGAGCAAGTGATGCAATACGTGTCGGAAAAAGAAGATTTCAAACAGTACTTTCCAGCTATTAAAGCTTACCGCGAACAGTACGGCATTTAATTCGTTAGCTTTGCCGTGATGTATTTGATTCTGCATTGAATGTAATACATCACACACCGTCACTCCCGACGCACGCAGTGCTTTGATCGGGAGTCTCAGGCGGTTTCCAAATATGTGCTGGTTGATTTATAGATACCAGACAGTTCGTTCCTCACTTCAGGTATGACGTAAGCATATGGTCACGTCTGGTGTCAGCCAAATTTGAGCAGTTATATTATTTCTAATGGCTTTTCATTGTGAAAGGTCAAAACGAAAAAACCAGAGCAAGCTCTGGTTTTTTTTATGGTTAAGTGTTTTTGATTTGACCTAAGCCAGTTCTGTTTCTGTCAGCATGTTGGCCGATAGAAATGACCATTGAATTGGCCAGTTTTCTAAAGGCTTATTCTTAAACTCTGTGCGAACATACTGACGAATGCGACCTTCAATCAAAGCCAATAATAAGTTTGCCATGGCCCCTTCATCAATGGAGGAGCTTTTCACGTCGCGCAATTCGGCTTCACGTAAAATTTGTTTTAGCTGTGTTTCTAAACGTTCAAAAAACTGTGCGATGCGTGCACGTAAACGTTCGGTTTCACCGGATAAGGCATCGCCAGTTAAAATACGGCACATACCAGGGTTCTTTTCAGCAAATGTGAGAATCAACGTCATAGACTGTTCGATGCGAGATAAGGTGTCATCTTGCTCTGAACGAATACGGTTAATGCGAGTGAAAATGGTGGCTTCAATGAATTCAATTAAGCCTTCAAACATTTTCGCTTTGCTAGGAAAATGACGATATAAGGCCGCTTCGCTTACGCCAACTTCCTTGGCTAGGCTGGCCGTAGTAATACGGGCACCTGGATTCACTTCCAGCATATGCGCAAGGGCTTGCAGTATTTGCTGTTTACGTGATGGTTTCTGTTCCGTCATAAGGGTCTTACTTGGATCGTCTAATGATAGCTATCCTAATCTGCAGTCACACTGGCTGCAATGGATAATGGCTCATTTCGTGATCTGGTTTTATTTAAGTTAAATTCATAGGGGCTTACCTATGAATTTAACCGCTTTTGTTGGGTTTGGGTATGGTTTCAAGGGCTTGTAAAGCCAAATTAGCCATTGGTAATGAGCGTGCCTACACCTTCATCGGTGAATATTTCAAGCATGGTGCTGTGATTCACTCGCCCATCAATGATGTGGGCGCTGTTGACGCCCCCGTGTACCGCATCTAAAGCACACTGGATTTTAGGCAGCATGCCGCCATAAATGGTGCCATCTTCAATTAAGCCATCTACTTGTTCGGTGGTTAAGCCAGTTAAGATTTTGCCTTCTTTATCCATTAGGCCTGCAATATTCGTAAGCAGCAGCAACTTTTCAGCATTCACGGCTTCTGCCACTTTACCCGCCACTAGGTCAGCATTGATGTTATAAGATTCCCCATCAGGGCCAACACCAATAGGTGCAATCACAGGAATGATGTCTGAGCTGGCAAGCATTTCTAATACTTTTGTGTTGATGGTTTCAACTTCGCCCACGTGGCCGATGTCGATGATTTCAGGTTGCTGCATGTCCGGTGTTTTTTGTGTCACTTTCAACTTTTTAGCTTTGATTAACTGACCGTCTTTACCGGTTAAACCCATGGCTTGTCCGCCATTTTGGTTAATCAAGTTCACAATGTCTTTGTTTACCGAGCCACCTAAAACCATTTCAACCACGTCCATGGTTTGGCTATTGGTGACACGCATGCCATTTACGAAATGGCTTTCAATGCTTAAGCGATCTAATAAATCCCCTATTTGTGGGCCGCCACCGTGAACAACAATGGGGTTAATGCCAACCAGTTTTAGCATAACCATGTCGCGAGCAAAGCTGTTTTTCAGTTCGTCTTCGGTCATGGCGTTGCCGCCGTATTTTACAACGATGGTTTTGCCAACAAAGCGTTGGATGTAAGGTAGGGCTTCACTTAATACTTGAGCAACATTGAAGGCGGCATCGCGTGTTAAAGGCATGGCAATTCGCATTTTTAATCTGAGGTAATTGAATGCCATCATTATACGCTCAGGATAATGAATTGCATCCGCTGAAGTGCCTTAGATTCAGTTAATTTGGGTCAGTTTAAAGGGTTTATTGATTCTCAGCCAAATTGGGAATGATTCTATGGAGCTCTTCCATTACATGAAATTGAATGGTATCTAAATGATCTTGAGTGCTTGCTTCGAATCTGAGTGTTAAGCAAGGGGTGGTATTGCTGGCTCGCACCAGTGCCCAGCCGTGATCAAATTGAATTCTGACACCGTCAATGGTGAAAGTATCATGGTCTTTGAATCCGTGACTTTGAATCAAGCCCATAATGGAAAACTTTTCGCTGTCTTTTACTGGCAATTGAATTTCTTCAGTAGAAACTGGGTTTGGAAATGCATTTAATCGTTGCGATAACGAGTGTGGTTGCTCACTAATTAATTGGCAAAGTCGAAGGCCAGCGTAAATGCCGTCGTCGACTCCAAGCCCGTGTTCATCATTAAATAAAATATGGCCACTGAGCTCGGTGGCAAATGGCGCACTGGTTTCTCGTATGGCTTTTTTCATGCTGGTATGGCCGGTGGCAATCATGTTGGCAATGCCCCCTTGTTGCTGAATAAAGTCACTTAATACATCGGTACACTTCACATCAAAAATGATGGTGGCACCTGGCTGTTTTTTTAGAATATCTTCCACGAATAATAAGCTTAGGCGATCAGGTAATATCATATTGCCTCGATCGTCCACCACGCCTAAACGATCTGCGTCGCCATCTAATGCAATACCAAAGTCAGCTTGGTGTTCTAACACCGCTTGTTTGAGCCAAGTAAGGTTTTTACTTTTTGCTGGGTCAGGGTGATGTAATGGGAAGTTACCATCCACTTCACAGGCAATGGCAATGACATCAGCGCCCATGTTTTTCAATGCTGATAAAGCGGTGGGGCCACCAATGCCGTTGCCGGCATCTAAAACAATTTTAAGTGGGCGCTTAAGTTTAAAGTTTTGCTTGAGCTGGGATTGGTATTGCTCAAATACTTCTGGTGCCTGATGAATGTTTCCTTGGCCTTCTTCAAACAGTTGCAACTGAATACGAGACAGTAAAACTGTAATGTCTTCGCCGCTACGGGGTGTGCCAGCCACTGCGATTTTAATGCCGTTGTCTTGTTTGGGGTTATGGCTGCCGGTGATCATGGCACAGCTTTGCTGGGATTGTTTGATGGCACAAAATGCAGCTGCAGTGGGTGCCGCCCCGATTAAATAAACATCGCAACCGGTACTGATGATGCCGGAGACCAATGCATCTCGCAGGGATGGGCTAGACAGCCTACCGTCCCATGCTACATAACATCGGTCTTGCTTGGCAGCTAAAATTTCACTGCCAAGGGCTTTACCAATTTGCTGGGTCGTACTTTCATTGAGTTTCAGTGGGTATTGCCCACGGATGTCATACTCACGAAAGATTTCGGTTGCGATTTGCTGCATAAATAACCGCTAACGTTTATTTAGTACCGGTTGAACCAAAGCCGCCTTCACCGCGATCAGTGGCTTCAAATTCTTCTACAAAATTGTATTCCGCTTGCACTACTGGCACGATCACAAGTTGTGCAATGCGTTCACCAATTTCCATGGTGAAGGGTTTGTCGCCACGGTTCCAGCAGCTCACCATGAGTTCACCCTGGTAGTCACTGTCGATTAAACCCACAAGGTTGCCTAATACGATGCCGTGTTTATGGCCTAAACCACTGCGCGGTAAAATCATGGCGGCTAAACCATTGTCTTCAATGTAAATAGACATACCCGTTGGAATCAGTTTGGTTTCACCTGGATTCAAAACTAATGTTTCTTCTAAACATGCGCGTAAATCCAAACCGGCGCTGCCCTCTGTGCCATAGTGCGGCATAGGAATGTCTTTGCCTAGGCGCTTGTCTAACACTTTAACTTGAAAACTTTTTTTCATGTTGAACTCGTACTTTAAATCGATGTTTATTTATTTAACTTGGCAATATGCTGAATCACATTGCAGGCTAATTGATATTTACTGGCTTGGGCAAAATCCGTTTGCGAGTGACGGTCGATAATGATGATGGCGTTTTGGTCACTGTTAAAACCAATGCCATCTTGGCTCACATCATTGGCGACGATCATATCGAGATTTTTCTTTTCTAATTTTCCTTTTGCGTAAGCAATGACATCTTGTGTCTCGGCGGCAAAACCCACCGTAAAGGGCTTGTCTGTTTTAGCGGCCACGGTGGCAATGATGTCTGGGTTTTTTACCAAATTTATCTGCATAGCATCTTGGTTTTTTTTAATTTTTTGATCGCTCACATCTCCTGGGCGATAATCGGCCACAGCGGCAGCGCCGATAAAAATATCGGTTTCAGGCAGAAGCGCTTCAACCTGCTCAAGCATGTCATGACAGCTTTCCACATTAAAACGCTGGGTTTTATCCGGGGTTGCTAAGCTGACTGGACCACTGACTAAATTCACTTTGGCGCCGGCTTCTACCGCTGCAAGTGCTAGGGCGTATCCCATTTTACCGCTTGAGTGATTGCTGATGTAGCGAACAGGATCAATGGCTTCTCGGGTTGGGCCTGCGGTAATGGTGACGGTTTTACCGCTGAGCAGTTGAGACTCAAATTGATCGGCAAGCATGGTGGCTAAAACCGCGGGTTCGATCATACGACCAGGGCCCACATCGCCACAGGCTTGTTCACCGGCATCTGGCCCCCACACCTGAACCTTGTTCATGGTAGTTAGGGTTTTGATATTGGCTTGTGTGGTTTCATCTGCCCACATGGCTTGATTCATGGCGGGGGCAATGGCTTTTGGTGTATTGCTGGCGAGGCACAAGGTGGTTAATAAGTCGTTGCCCATGCCTGCACACACACGGGCAATGAAGTTGGCGCTGGCGGGTGCCACTAAAATAAAATCAGCCCATCGTGCTAATTCTATGTGCCCCATACCCGCTTCGGCTTCAGGATCCAGTAAGCTATGGTGCACCGGGTTGCCGGAAAGGGCTTGCAAGGTAAGCGGGGTAATGAATTCTTTTGCCCCCTGAGTCATCACCACACGAACATCGGCACCGGCTGTTTTTAGGGCGCGTACTAATTCGGCGCTTTTATAGGCTGCAATGCCACCTGTGATGCCTAATAAAATGCGTTTATTGCTTAACCTATGCATGATAACTCCTTGAATCTGCATGGAGTATAACAACAAAATTCCAGATGAACTGCTGTTGCAGGGCTCAGATTTTAAAAATTGTTTAAAGATTTATCCATGGAGGGATAATGGCGATTACAGATTGGCCGGCGGATGAACGCCCCAGAGAAAAACTGCTCAAACAAGGGGCACACAGCTTAAGTGATGCTGAACTATTAGCCATTTTTTTAAGGACCGGTATCAAGGGTCTGACAGCAGTGGATTTAGCAAGAGAGCTGCTTAATCGCTTTGGAGGTTTGCGGCCTTTATTGGAAGCGGGTCAAACCGACTTTTGTGAGCATTTAGGGTTGGGGCCTGCGAAATACACTCAGCTGCAAGCGGTATTGGAAATGAGTCGGCGCCACCTTAAACAAACCTTAGATAAACCCAATGCATTTAATACCCCGCAAGCGGTGAAATCTTATCTGACTAGCCAGCTTCGACACCTGCCCCATGAAGTATTCAGTTGCTTGCTTTTGGATAATCAGAATCGGCTGATTCATTACCAGCAGTTGTTTCAAGGCACCTTGGATGCAGCCAGTGTGTATCCCAGAGAAGTGCTTAAATACGTCATGCAGCACAATGCGGCTGCGGTTATGTTTGCCCATAACCACCCTTCTGGCATCGCCGAGCCCAGTATCAGCGATGAACGCATTACTCATAAATTGGTATCGGCTTTGGCGTTGGTGGATGTGAGAGTACTTGATCACTTTATCGTGGGGGATGGAGAGGTTATTTCCATGGCAGAAAGAGGGCTAATGTAATACTCGCTAAGCCGCGGTTTCTCAGACAGCCTGATATCTAAGAAATATGGGCAAGCCTTTGAATATTCACAAATAATTGAAGATTAGGACTACACTGTTAAGTAATTATGTCTTTTGTATAAGTGTTTTTTATTTATGTGGATACGAGCGCTATTTTGCTTGTTGATTGTGAATGGACTCAGTGCTCATGCTTTTGCCGACGGGCAAGCAGGGGTAGGCCATAGTGCATCCGCTCTTAGTCTAGATTATGCCTATTTATACTCTGATGAACCTTTGCAGTTGTCCGATATTCACCTTAAGTCGCCTGAACAGTGGACTCAGGTGGATGCATTAAAAAATTATGGGTTCGTGTCAGGTGAGTTTTGGATTCACATCAGAGCACAGCAGTCCGATTTTTCTTCTGATGTTCATTTCTTTCGTTTCTTGCATCCAGTTCATGATGTGGTGGATATCTACATCATGTCTGAAAATAAAGAAATCATTCAAACCCTTAAATTAGGCGACACGGTCACAAACATTCAAAGGCAAGTACAAGAGAAAAAGCCGGGATTTAAATTTACCTTTAATCAACATAAATCCATTGATGTTTACATTCGAGTATCTGGCATCAATGCCATGCTTTTAACCATGGAAGTACTTTCAGAGCATGAGCATGACAAGGCTGTACAAGAGGAGGTAATTGTATCGGGTTTAGTTTACGGCGTGTTGTTAGTCATGATGCTGTATAACTTTGGTCTTGCAGTGACGATACGCGATAAAGCGTATTATTTTTATGTGATGTATGTGGCTTTTTATATTTTATTTGTATTAGGTTTAACCGGTGATGGTGGTTATTACTTGTGGCCGAATCAGGTTGAGTTTAATCATTTGAGCATACCGTTGTTTTCAGGTCTGTTGATCATTCCTTCATTATTGTTCCCTTATTATTTATTAGATTTTAAGCGATATGCCAGTAGGTTAATCCCCATCTCTAAAGCCTTGCTGGCGATTGCGATTCTGTATCTTTTTGCTATGCCGATTGTGGGATTAAACTATTCCATGATCTTTATAAATGTATTCAGTGTGATGGCGTCTATTTTCATGTTGGGTGTTGGGATATATTTGAGCATTAAAAAGGTGCCAATCGCTCTGATTTATACCTTTGCATGGTTTTCCTTGTTGCTAGGTTTGGCGGTGTTACCACTGTCATCATTAGGGTTTATTGAAAGCACCTTTTTTACACGATATTCGAATATGTTTGGTGGGATGATTGAGGCCATTTTGTTATCCCTTGCGTTGGCTCAAAGAATTCGCTTGCAAAGAATTGAGCACTTGCAGGCCGTTGAGCAAACCCTGCACTTAAAAGAGGAGGTTCTTGAAAATAAAAAAATTTTTCAGGATTTATTTGATAATGCTCCCATTGGAATGTTTAGAGTGTCGGGTAAAGGAGGGTTAATTTCAGTGAATGCTTTTTTGGCTCGTTTGATGGGATTTGATACACCAGAGAAAGCACTTGAGCTAGGTTCAGATTTAAGAAAACTGTTTAGTAATGGCTATGAATTAGAGCAAAAGGCGTTTGACGATAAACCTGTGATGGATGCAGAGTCAATCCTTACCACAGCAGATGGACGTGTACGAACCTGTTCTGTGACCTTGCGAAAATATACTCAGCAAGGAGTGAATGTTATTGAAGGATTCATTACTGATATTAGCGAGCGTAAACAGGCTCAAGAAATTCATGACATGATGGAAAAGGAAAGAATGGAAACCATGGAGCAGCTGGTGACGGGTGTGGCTCATGAAATTAATACCCCTTTAGGCAATAATGTGACTTCAGTAAGTCATTTAACTGAGTTGCTGCTTGAGGTGGATAAAAAAATGGAAGAGGGAACGCTAAATAAATCCTTTTTTAAAGGGTTTGTACAAGATAGCCAAGTATTGATGGAGTTGATGTCTTCAAATCTAGCTAAAATGTCACGCTTGATTCAAAGGTTTAAACTGGTTTCAGTGAATCAAGTGGATGTTGAAAAAACCAAGTTTCATTTTAAACACCATGTTGAATATATTTTAGAAAACTATTTATTTCAAAGTGATTTGGGTGAGCAGTATCGGCAAGTTAAAGTGAAAATATTCACAGATGGTCCTGAATATTTACATAGTTATCCTGCTGCATGGAGTATTATCTTTGGGCAATTGTTTGAAAACTCTTTAATACATGGCTTTGAATCCGAACAAAAAGATAAATTAATAGAAATACATTTGTTTAAACAAGATGACATTTGGCAATGTATTTATCAGGACAATGGACAAGGTATTGCAGCTGATATAAAGGCCCGCATCTTCGATCCTTTTGTGACCTCTAAAAGGGGCAATGCTAATAACTCTGGTTTGGGCATGTATCGTGTTTACAATATTGTGAGCCAGGTATTGAAAGGGGAGATAAAAGCAGAAAGTGATCATGGCTTCAAAGCCACCATTAAATTCAAATGATTCAGTACAGAGTGTACTGAATCATAATGGGCAGATATTATTTGATGCCTAGCTCTTCACTTAAAGATACACTGCGGTCGCTGGCCGCCGTTAGTGCTTTTTCTACCATCGCTTCAAAATCATTTTCCATGAAGGTATTGATGGCTTGCTCAGTGGTGCCATTGGGAGAGGTCACATTTTTTCTAAGCTGTGCCGGATCGATATCACTGTTGCTGGCCATGGTGGCCGCGCCTAATGCGGTTTTTAATGTGAGGGATGTAGCAGTTTCTTTGCTCAGTCCAAGTTTTTCACCTGCGGCGATCATGGCTTCCATAAATAAAAAATAATAGGCGGGGCCGCTACCGGATACAGCGGTCACTGCATTTAATTCATCTTCATTTTTCACCCAAACACTCATGCCCACCGCATTTAAAATGGTTTCACTGATTTCTTTTTGCTGATCAGTTGTTTGCTTGTTGGCGTATAACCCGCTTGCCCCTTGGCCGACTAAAGCGGGTGTGTTGGGCATGCAACGTACAATGGGCAAATCGCCACCGCACCATGTGGCCAAACTGTTTAAGTTGATGCCGGCCGCCACCGAGATGATTAAGGGTTGTTTTTGTTGCAGGGCTGATTGTAAGGGTGCCAGCACTTGTTCCATTACTTGAGGTTTGACGGCAAGAATGATCACATCCACATTAGGAATGGCATCCAAATTATTTGTTGTAGTTTGAATACCAAAGGTTTCATGTAAGTCATTCAGTTTTTCTTGGCTAGGGTCACAAGCCCAAATAGATTGAGGATCACGGGTTTGAATTAAGCCGCCAATGATGGCGCTGGCCATGTTACCTGCACCAATAAATGCAATATTTGTCATATGTGTTACCTGTCATAATCTTATTAAATTTTAAATTCGCTTGCCAAAAATAGCCGTGCCTATGCGCACCATTGTGCTGCCACATTCAATGGCACATGGTAAATCAGCCGACATGCCCATGGATAACGTATCGACCTGTGGATATTGGTTTTGTAATTGCTGATAAGCGTGTTGCATGGCCTTAAATTCTAGCGCTAATGACGCCAAACTTTGCTCTTCTGGAATGCACATTAAGCCGCGTAAATTGAGATGTTCCATTTCATTAATGGATTGAGCCAGGTTATCTAGCTCATTTAAGTGGATGCCAGATTTACTTGCTTGCTCGCTGATATTGATTTGAATCAGCACATTTAACGGCGCTTGATCATGGGGCCGTTGATCATTTAGGCGTTTTGCAATCTTTAAGCGATCAATGGTGTGTACCCAATGAAAGTTTTCGGCCACTAACCGAGTTTTATTGGACTGAATGGGGCCAATAAAATGCCATTGAATGTCCAGTTGAGAAAGCACGCTGACTTTATCTGTGCCTTCTTGAACATAGTTTTCACCAAATGCCCTTTGCCCATTTTCATAGAGGGTTTTAATGGATGCAGCAGGGTGCTTTTTAGAAACGGCCAATAATGCGACAGAATCAGGGGTTCGATCAGTATCTGAGCAAGCATTTTCAATGTCTTGTTTGACGCTGTGGTAGCGCTGAATCAAATTGTTGCTAGATTCTAAATCCGTCATGGTTTTATTTTCTGGTCTGGTTACAATGTGGGTAATTCTAATGATAAAAAATGATCAATTCGTCTATTATGACTCTGTTTGTGCATTATGACATGGACAGCATTCAGTATGAACTACACTGAACAGGGCAGAATGACGTAGCGGAGTAGCGGTTAATGGATATTACTGAATTATTGGCGTTTTCAGCCAAGCAAGGGGCCTCGGATTTACACTTGTCGGCAGGTCTCCCCCCTATGATTCGTGTGGACGGTGAAGTCCGACGCATCAATCTTCCGGCGTTAAGCCACAAAGAAGTACATGCGCTTGTTTATGACATTATGAATGATAAACAGCGTAAAGATTTTGAAGAGTTTTTAGAAACCGATTACTCGTTTGAAGTACCCGGTGTGGCCCGTTTCCGTGTAAACGCGTTTAACCAGAATCGTGGTGCGGCTGCTGTGTTTCGTACCATTCCATCTAAGGTATTAACTTGTGATGATTTGGGTATGGGGCAAATATTTAAAGATTTAGCCACTAAGCCTCGTGGCTTGGTGTTGGTAACTGGACCAACAGGTTCGGGTAAATCCACAACTCTGGCGGCCATGTTAGATTATTTGAATGATACTTTTCATAAACATATTCTGACCGTAGAAGACCCGATCGAATTTGTGCACCAAAGTAAAAAATCTCTAATTAACCAACGAGAAGTGCATCGTGACACTTTAGGCTTTAACGAAGCATTGCGTTCGGCACTTCGTGAAGACCCGGATGTAATCTTGGTTGGTGAGATGCGAGACCTAGAAACCATTCGACTTGCATTAACTGCTGCGGAAACGGGTCACTGTGTATTTGGCACCTTGCACACCACCTCAGCGGCTAAAACCATTGACCGTATTGTGGATGTATTCCCAGCTGAAGAAAAGTCCATGGTACGTTCCATGTTGTCAGAGTCTCTTGAAGGGGTAATTTCTCAGTGCCTTCTTAAAAAGAAAGGCGGTGGCCGTGTGGCGGCTCATGAAATTATGGTGGGAACACCTGCTATACGTAACCTGATTCGTGAAGAAAAAGTTGCGCAAATGTATAGTGCTATACAAACCGGTGGTTCGTTAGGCATGACAACCATGGACCAGTCTTTAAAAGCATTGGTTCAAAAAGGCATCATCACGCCAGAATCGGCTCGTGAAAAAGCCAAGTCACCTGAGCAATTTTAATTTAAATGCCAAACTGAAATACACGGATGAAACCTATTATTTTCATCCGTGTATTTTGTGAAATTAAAAACCCTAGGCTAAGTATTTAGGGAAGGAAAGAACATGGAAATCGATAAGCTTTTACGCTTGATGGTGGAAAAAACCGCATCTGATTTATTTATCACTGCAGGCATGCCGCCAAGCATGAAAGTGCACGGTCGAATTCACGCTGTGACTAAGTCACCGCTGAGTCCAGAGCAAACTAAAGAAATTATCTACGGTATGATGAGTCCGCAACAAATTACGGACTTTGAACGGGATAAAGAATTAAACTTTGCTGTCAGCGCCAGTGGCGTAGGCCGTTTCCGTGCCAGTGCGTTTTTTCAGCGTAATTTAGCGGGTGTGGTATTGCGTCGTATAGAAACGCGCATTCCTGAAATTGAGCAATTGGGTTTGCCTGAAACCATAAAAGACATTGCCATGGCTAAGCGTGGCTTAGTTTTGTTTGTAGGGGCCACCGGTGCCGGTAAGTCCACATCACTGGCGTCTATGATTGGATACCGTAATCGCAATAGTCGTGGCCACATTATCAGTATTGAAGACCCTATTGAATACATGCATCAGCATCAAGGCTGTATTGTGACGCAACGGGAAGTGGGCTTGGATACAGAAAGCTTTGAAATCGCGCTAAAGAATACTCTGCGACAAGCACCGGACGTGATTATGATTGGTGAGGTGCGAAGCGCACAAACCATGAATCACGCCATTACCTTCGCAGAAACAGGTCACTTATGTTTAGCTACTTTGCACGCCAACAATGCTAACCAAGCGTTGGATCGAGTGATTCACTTCTTTCCTTCGGATGTGCATTCACAGGTATGGATGGATTTATCATTAAACCTAAGAGCCATTGTGGCACAGCAGTTAATCCCAACACCCGATGGAAAAGGTCGTCGTGCTGTGGTGGAAGTATTATTGAACACGCCATTGGTGTCTGATTTGATACGTAAAGGCGAAGTTCACGAATTAAAAGCGTTAATGAGTAAGTCAACCGAATCCGGTATGCAAACATTTGATCAAGGCTTATTTAAACTTTATCAAGCCGGTGAAATTACGTATGACGATGCATTAAGCCATGCTGATAGTGCGAACGATTTACGATTAATGATTAAACTTGCCTCAGAAGATCCTGACCAATTATCTTCGGCAACCAAGGGTTTAACTTTGCAGGATTAATAAAGAGTGCATGGTTACTTTTAAGGCACGGAGACGTGCCTTTTTTGTTTTTAGATACTGAATAAGAAGACAGTTGTGAAAAAGATTTTAGTTTATGGTTTTACGCTAGTATTTCTATTATGTGCTTGGCTATTTTACGAATATAAACAGGTAGCAGGATTTGCAGAAGAGCAGGTTGAAAGTGATATTCTATGGCTTCGCTTAAGTTTTGAGAAACTATCAAAAAACGGTGATGCTGAATTTGTTAATAAGAAGCACCTAGAAACCCATTTAGTTCAGCAGAGTGTGGATGAAAATAATCGTTTTTTACGCCACTATGGCAGTTTATTTATTCAAGAAGGTGAAAAACGCTGTTTGATGACTCAAGTCAGTTATTTGAATTTTGAACCCAGTATTGAGAAACAACAATGGGTCGAATTGGAATCAGGCTGTGTTAATTAATCAAGGTTGAGTGACTTATTAAATAAAAAAGGGCGATTTGATCGCCCTTTTTTATGTCTGTGCAAAGCGCTAGCTTTGATAAACGATATGGCCATTATTAATGGTATGAGTAACTTTTCCTGATAAGGGCTGATCTAACCAGGGGTTATTTTTTCCACCCGATACCATATTGCTCTCTGTATGGGTGATGCTTGCATCTAAATCCACAATACAAAGATCAGCTGCTGCTTCAACTTTAATTACACCTGCTGCAATATTCAGCTGTTTCGCTGGCAGAGATGAAATACTGGCAATGGCTGCTTCTAAAGTCAGTTGTTTATTTTTCACTAAAGAAAAAATAACACTGCTAAAGCTATCTAGCACACTGATGCCTTTTTCACTTGCAGCAAACGGTGCCATCTTACTGGCAATATCTTGCGGCAAATGATTTGAACAAATAGAAAGCTCACCTTTGTTCACACCATTGATTAATGCTGTTTGGTCTTGCTTACTGCGATATACAGGTGTCACATGCATTAGGCTGTTATAGCCTGCACAGTCTTCAGCATTAAAAATTAAATTACCCAGCGCCACATCGGCAGTGACGTTTAAACCATTTCGTTTTGCTGCATTAATCATGTCTAGAGCACGCTGGCTGCTCACTCGACTAATGTGAAGTTTCACACCGGTCTCTTCTGCCAAAATAAGATGTTGAGCAAGCGCGGTCGTTTCGGCGCTTTCTCCGATACCCGCAAATCCAAGCTGTGTGCTGGTGGCACTTTCATGCATGCAACCATCTTGTGCCAATGCTGGATCAAGAGGTGTGGCCATTACGGTAATACCAAATCCCGCAGCATAGTGATAGCACTGTTTGATGACATGGCCGTCTTTAAATGACGTTTCTTGATTACTTAAAGCAATACAGCCGGCTTCTTTCAATCCGTGCATGTTGCTCAGTTGCTCACCGTTTAATCCGGCGGTTAACGCGCCAATGGGCAGTACTTTACAAAAACCGGCTTGCTTGGCTTTGTCTTGTACCAAAGTCACTTGTGCCGAGCTGTCTAAAACGGGCTTGGAATTGGGTGTGCAACACAAGGTGGTAATGCCAGATTGTGCGGCTGCTTGAGTTTCACTGTTAATGGTTCCTTTTTGGGTAAAGCCTGGTTCAGACAAAAAAGCGTTAGTATCAATAAAGCCAGGGAAGATCATTTTGCCTTTAGCATTAATGGTTTCTTCTGCTTTAAATCCTTCAGGGGCCTTGCCTAAGGCAACAATGCAATCGTTTTCGATGTACACATCCATGATGGCATCCAGGTTTTCACTGGGATCAAATACGTGCCCCCCTTGAATGCAGATAGTATGTTGAGGTTGAATTTTCATGTTACACCTCCTCCTTGTTTTGGCCGGACTGCTGCCCGCCCATGGCCATAGCCATTACTGCCATTCGCATGGGAATGCCATTACTCACTTGTTTTAAAATCACACTTTGCGGGCCATCGGCTACGGCGCTTTCAATTTCAACACCACGGTTAATGGGCCCCGGATGCATCACAATGGCATCAGGGTTTGCCAGAGCCAATTTGTCGGTGCTTAAACCATATAAACGGTAGAATTCCGCTTCACTTGGCAAAAGTGCATTTTGCATGCGCTCTTTTTGCAGGCGCAGCATGATGATCACGTCCACCCCTTTTAATCCTTGATTCATGTTGTTATAGGCTTTGGCGCCTAAGCTTTCAATTTCTTGTGGCAACAAAGTGTTGGGACCAATCACACGCACTTCTTTCGCGCCTAGCGTATTTAGCGCATAAATTTGTGAGCGAGCCACACGGCTATGCAGAATGTCACCAACAATGGCCACGGTTAAGTTTTCAAAGCTGCCCTTTTCTCTGCGGATAGTCAGCATGTCTAGCATGGCTTGAGTAGGGTGAGCGTGGCGGCCATCACCTGCGTTGATTACGGCCACATTGGGTGTGACGTGCTGGGCAATAAAGTGGGCGGCTCCGGAATCAGCATGTCGCACTACAAACATATCGCTGTACATGGATTCTAAATTCCACAGTGTGTCCATTAGGGTTTCACCCTTGCTGGTGGCGCTGCGAGCAATGTCTAGATTTAAAATATTCGCACTTAAGCGCTTAGCGGCTAGTTCAAACGTTGAACGGGTACGGGTAGAGTTTTCAAAGAATAAATTGACGACCGTTTTACCGCGTAATAATGGCACGGTTTTCACGCTACGGGCTTGGGTGCCAATGAAGCTGTCAGCGGTGTCTAATATTTCGGTTAAGATTTCTTTGCTTAGCCCTTCTGTTGTAAGAAAGTGCTTTAAGCGGCCATCTTCTGTGAGTTGTATTTGACTTGGGTCCAATGGGTTCATGGTCATGCCTTATTTGTCCAGTGTCACAGTGGAAAGTGAAAGCGGTTCTGGACCACTGAGTTTAATTCGTTGATTGCTGGGTCTATCAATGGCACTGCCAACGATATCCGCTTGGATAGGCAGCTCTCTATGGCCAACATCCAATAGACAAGCCAGTACGATTTCTTTAGGGCGGCCATAATCAAACAGTTCATTCATGGCAGCACGAATGGTGCGCCCTGACATAATCACATCGTCCACAAGGATAATGGTTTTGCCTTCTATGTCTGGAAGCTCACTGCTTTTTACTTGTGGGTGCAAACCATTCTGGCTGAAGTCATCACGGTAAAAGCTGATGTCTAATAAACCCAGCGGTGTTTTAAGATTAAGCTTTTGATACATGGCGTTTGCGATCCAAGCCCCGCCAGTGTGAATGCCCACCATAACAATACTCTCATTTAGCGTTGGAAAGCGTTGGTTCACTTCGGCGATCATGTTGTCGATCAGTGTAGAGGGTTGAGGCAATGACATATGAGTTTCTTTTCCTATTCCTGATCGAGCGGTTTATCTTCTAATGGGTTTTCGTGTAGCCAAGATTCTAAAATAAATTGTGCGGCAAGGGCGTCCACAGGGTCAGACTTGTAATGCCCTTTGTGGCCTTGGCTTTTGGCTTCTTCTTTAGCTGCAAAGGTACTCAAGCGTTCGTCGATAGTAAAGCTGGGTTTACCGTAACGGCCGTGTAATCGGTTGCTGAATTTATTCGCGCGCTTAGACATGTCGCTGACACTGCCATCCATATTCAAAGGAAGCCCAACCACAAAACCGTCTGGCTGCCATTCTTTTACATAGGCATCCAGTTGCTCCCAGTTAGGTTTGCCATCGGTGGCGTTTATATATCCAATGCCATTGCCGCTTTGCAATAAACGCTGACCCACAGCAAGGCCTATGCGTTTTTTGCCATAGTCAAAAGCCATGAGGGTTTGAATTTTATTGCTAATCTTATTTTGCACTTAAATCCTTAAGGGCTATTGCTTGTGTCGTTAGGCGTGGCCAGACTGGGTGGTTAACAAGTTAATATCCACACCAATTTTTTGTGCGGCTTTTTGTGCGATCTCTGCAACGGGCGTGTGAAATAACAGTTCTTCATCGGCTTCTACTGTTAGCCAAGTATTCTCTGCGATCTCTGTTTCAAGTTGACCTGCATCCCACCCAGCGTAACCAAGGCAAACTAAAACGTCATCAGGGCCTGCGCCACTGGCGATATTGGATAAGATTTCTTTTGAAGTGCTTAAGCGTACTGTGTTGGTGATTTCAGTATTTTGCACTTCATTATAACTGCCCTGGTAAAGAACAAACCCTTGTTCTGGGCTAACTGGGCCCCCTTGTAAAATTGAACGGGCAGACTGGTTTGTATCTTCAATGTGTAACTCGGAAAAAATTTCCCCAAGACTGATGCCCATGGGCTTGTTAATGACTAACCCCATGGAGCCATGTTCGTTGTGATCGCAAATATAACAAACACTGTGGCCAAAGTAGCTGTCATTAAGCTGGGGCATGGCTACTAAAAAATGATGTTTGAGATTATTGGACAAATTCATATTTAACTATTGGTCGCAAATAAATTATTGCCAAATTGCCATGTGCGAATGATTTCGAGTACTTCTGCATCTTTTCTCATTTCTTCAGAAAATGGCGCGAAGGGCGAAGCCAGTCGTACAATGTTTTTAGCGGCATCGTCTAGAACCTTGTGCCCTGAAGACTCCAATACTTTTAACTGGTGGATGGTGCCGTCAGAGCGCACAGCGACTAATAATCTTAGTTTGCCATTTATGTTTTGCTTTTTTGCTTCGATTGGGTAGTTGGTATTACCAATGCTTTCTATTTTACGCAGCCATTGATTCATGTATAGGGCATCTGAACTGCGGCGAGTTGAGGTGGCCGTTAGGCGACGTGTGCGAGGTTTTTTGGTGAGCACTTGTCGTTGGTGATCAAGCTTTGCCTCAAGGCTGGCGATTTCAAGGCTGCGTTCAAGCAAACTTTTGGTTTGTCCTTCAGGCAGTTCCAAGGCTTTAAGTTCTTGTTCTAGTCGATAGCTTTCAATGTTGAAGTCGCCAAATAAGCTTGTAACCGCTTGATAATTTTGTTTGTTGGGTTTGGGGGCGCTGGCGGTTTGCTGCAATCTTTGGGTCTTGCGAATGTCTTCTGCGGCGTAATCTGCCAATTCTGTTGTGGTCATTTCCGCACGGTCGTTTAAGGTGCCGCTGCCTTCTTGGTTCGCTTGGGCGAGAAAATCCGCTTCTTCAGGGGCTTTGTCTTGATGGCTTTGAGCCAGGGTCACATCTAAAGTGGTGGCACTAGACTGTTTATCCGGAAGTCCAAAGCCAATACCAAAGATAATGATTAGATGGAAAACCGCTGCCATGAAGATGGCGAAACTAAAACGATCATAATCGTTAACGGCGACTGCTTGGCTCATGGTACGTTCTCAAAAGGATTGCTCTATTTTGCCATTTGCGACGAGCATTGGCCACGGCAATCTTAAGAAATGCCTAGGAATTATCAAAGGCTGATTCCGGTCGCCCAATATATCTAGGCAGCCGGAGGCTGTGAAGGCTACTTTTTGTCGTTTAAGCGTTTCTCAACAGCGTTCATTAGCGTCATAGCCACATCCTGTTTGCTGTCTCGGCTGATTTCACGGACACAGGTTGGGCTGGTCACATTGATTTCGGTGAGGTAGTCGCCGATTACATCCAAGCCAACAAAAATCAGCCCCTTTTCCTTAAGTGTAGGTCCAATTTGACGGGCGATCCAAAGGTCTCGCTCAGAAAGGGGTTGGGTAACGCCTCGGCCGCCTGCTGCAATGTTGCCACGGGTTTCGCCATCTTTAGGGATTCGTGCGAGTGCATGGGATACGGGCTCACCATCAATCATGAGGATGCGTTTATCCCCTTGTTTGATTGCAGGGATGTATTTTTGAGCCATGATGGTTTCTTTGCCAAATTTGGTTAGCACTTCAATGATGACGCTGACGTTTGGATCGTCCTTTTTCAGTCGAAAAATGGAGGAACCACCCATGCCGTCCAATGGTTTGAAGATGACGTCTTCATGGGTTTGGTGGAAGGCTTTTAAGCGGTGCGCATCTTTAGTGACTAATACTTCGGGGCAACACTGCGGGAATTCAGTGGCAAAAACTTTCTCGTTACAGTCTCTTAGGCTTTGGGGTTTATTCACTATTAAAGTGCCGTCTTTTTCGGCTCGCTCAAGAATGTAAGTGCTGTAGATATACTCGTTATCAAATGGGGGGTCGGTTCTCATGAGCACCACGTCTAATTCGCTTAGAGGCTGGTAAATTTCTTCCCCTTTTTCAAACCATTTTTCTGGGTTCATTTCTACGCTAAGTTTTGTCATGCTAGCCATGGCGCGGCCTTGCTCAATGGTAAGGTCTGCTTGCTCCATGTAATAGAGCTCCCACCCTTTGCGTTGAGCAGCATCTAATAAAGCAATAGAGGTATCCTTTTTGAAGGTAATGTCTTCAATTGGATCCATAACAATTCCGAGCTTAATTGACATAAAAATGAGCCTAAAATAGTGGAAACTGCTGGCATTGTACCTGTAAATTCAGTAAAAACGACATTTAAGAGAATGGGGTTAGGGTCAAAGTGGCTCTAGAATGCGGGGCGCGAGTGTGTTACAAAGGAGCGCTACGTGGTACCCACAGAAAATAAGAATGATTAAACGACCGGCAATAGGCTGATTTATGGCGGACAATTTCGAAAACATTAAGGTAATGGTAATCGACGATAGTAAAACCATTCGCCGTACCGCTGAAACCTTATTAAAGAAAGTAGGTTGCAATGTGATTACTGCAACGGATGGGTTTGATGCGCTTGCAAAGATCGCTGACAACCATCCTC